>NZ_JAFMPL010000104.1:0-29099 GCF_019038455.1 Nocardia noduli | reverse complement strand
GGGGAGGGGAGGGTGCCGACCCGGGCGCCGCTCGGGAGCGCGAAACCGTAGTCGAGCAGGCGTGCGGCCTGCTCCCACGGGCGGATCGGTTTCACGTCGGCTTGGAGCAGGGTCACCGTCAGTCGACGGCCGCCGCGCTGGGCCGCGGCCACGAAGGTCTGGCGCGCGTCGTCGGTGTAACCGGTCTTGCCGCCGAGTGCGCCGTCGTAGTTGTAGAGCAGTTGGTTGTCGTTGCCGATGGGGAAGCCGGGGTGATCGGTGTCGTCGGGGTTCTTCGGATCCTTGGGGAAACCGGGGAAGTCGACCTGTTCGGTGTGGATCAATTCGGCGAACAGGGGGATGGACATGGCCTCGCGGAACAGTGCCGACAGGTCGTAGGCCGAAGTGCTCATCCCCGGACCGTCGAGTCCGGACGGTGTGGCGGCACGAGTATCCAAGGCGGACAACGATTTCGCGAGGTTGTTCATCTTCGTCACGGCCGCCTCGTCGCCACCGAGTTGGGCCGCGACGGCATGGGCGGCGTCGTTGCCCGACGCCATGATGAGCGCCTGCATCAGCTGGAGATTGGTGTAGCGGCCGCCGGGTCCTATGCCGACCCTGGTGCCGTCGACGTCGGCGTCGGCCTGGGTGCCGATCACGGTCTTGTTCAGGTCGAGTGCGCGTAGCGCGACGGTGGCGAGCAGCACCTTGATGGTGCTCGCGGGCCGGTAGCGTCCGTGCGGATCCTTGGCGGCGAGTACTTCGCCGGTGTCGAGATCGGAAACCATCCACGAGGTGGCCGAAATCTCTTCCGGCGCAACGGGTGCGCCCTTGGGAAGCACGACGCCGCATTCGCCCATCCGAGCACCGCCGATGGGGGTGGCCGGGACCGCGAGCGCGCTCGGCGTCGGTTTTCCCGGCGCGGGCACTTCGGATTCGTCGATGGGGGCGGGCGGTCGTGTCTTCTGCGGGCAGGTATCGGTATTGGGCGTGGTGAACGGCGTGCTCGTCGTACTGCTCGACGGCTGGGCGTGCGACGACGCGATCGAGGCGAACCCCGGCACCGCCACCGTGAGCAGCGCGGAACCGAGGCAGAGGGTGGCGAGGAGGCGAAAATCCCGAAATTTCATCGGCTCAGAGCCTATCGGTCGCCCTCGTCGGATGCCGGTGCGCGCGGTCACGCCCGGCGGGGCGCGATCGAGGGGTGAGAGAGAGTTCGTGGGCATATCTTGACATCCACTCTCAAATGAGAGTTACTATCAAAATATAGTAACCATCAGAAAAGGGTGCGGTATGAAGACGGATTCCGCTCGGCGCTGGCTGGCGCTCGGCGCACTCGCGCTGGCGATGCTCACCATCGGGCTCGACATGACGGTCCTGACGGTCGCGCTGCCGACGCTCGCGGTCGACCTGAACGCGAACAACGGTGCGCTGCAATGGTTCAGCTCCGCCTACACGCTCGCGCTCGCGGCCGTCATGCTGCCCGCGGGAGCGCTCGGTGACCGGTACGGACGCAAGAAGATCCTGCTCGCGGCGCTGGTCCTGTTCGGGGTGGCCTCGCTGGCGTGCGCGTTCGCCACGTCATCGGGGCAGCTCATCGCGGCTCGCGTGGTGCTCGGCATCGCGGCGGCGGCCATGATGCCGCTGTCCATGGCGGTGCTTCCGGTGCTGTTCCCCGATGCCGGGGAGCGGGCGCGGGCCATGTCGATCTGGGTGACCTCGACCGCGATCGGACTGCCGCTGGGCCCGATCCTCGGCGGCTGGTTGATCGACAACTTCTGGTGGGGTTCGGTATTCCTGATCAATGTCCCGATGGTGGTCGTCGGCGCGCTCGCGGTCGCCGCGCTCGTCCCGGAATCGCGCAACCCGGATCGGCGTCCGCTCGATCCGATCGGCGCGCTGCTGTCGATGGCCGGAATGCTCGGCCTCACCTACGGATTCATCCGATTCGGGGACAGGGGCTGGGGCGATGTCGCGGCGTGGGCCGTCCTCGTCGCGGGCGTCGCGGCGCTCGGGGCGTTCCTGCTCTGGCAGCGCCGCGCGATGTTCCCGCTCATCGATCTGGCGCTGTTCCGCGCGCCGGGTTTCCGCTGGGGCGCGGTATTCACCGTGCTGATCACTTTCGGCATGTTCGGCTTGTTCTTCACCGTGCCGCAGTACTACCAATCGGTCCTCGGCACCGACGCGCTCGGCAGCGGCGTGCGACTGCTGCCGCTGATCGGTGGTCTCGTCGTCGGCACGCGCCTGTGTGACCGGTTGCTGCCGAGGCTGGGGGCGGGTCCGCTGATCACTTCGGGCCTGGTGACGCTCGCGATCGGCCTCGGCCTCGGCGCGCTCACCACCGCGGGTAGCCCGTACTGGTACAGCGCGCTGTGGATCGCGCTCACCGGCGCGGGCATGGGTATCGCGATGCCGGTCGGCATGGCCGTCGCCATCGATGACCTCGAGGTGGCGCGCGCCGGGATGGGTTCGGCGCTGTTGCAGGCCATGCGCCAGGCGGCGGGCACCATCGCGGTGGCGTTGCTCGGCACCGTGTCGGCGACCGTCTATCGCCACGAATTGGGCACGCTGGACGTCGATCCGATTCGCGACAGCGTGAATTCCGGTGTGGCGGCGGCGAAGGCGTCGGGTGACCCGGTGGTGCTCGAGCAGGTGCAAGCGGCCTTCGTCGGCGGTATGGACGCCATGCTGTGGGTCTGCGCCGCGATCTGCGCGGTGGCGGTGCCGCTGGCGATCCGGGTGCTGCCCCGAGGCCGTGCGACGGTAACGGAGGCGAAGGTTGCCGTCGATACGCCAGAATCGACACATGTCGGTTGACTCACCCGGTGACGGGACCGCGGCGCAGGCCCTGCCGGAGACGCAGGGCCTGCGCGAGCGGAAGAAGGAACGCACTCGGCGCTCGATCAGGTCGGAGGCGTTCCGGCTCTTCCGTGAGCAGGGCTACAACGAGACGACCGTCGAACAGATCGCGCAGGTAGCGGAGGTCTCACCGAGCACTTTCTTCCGCTACTTCCCGTCCAAGGAACAGTTGGTGGTCACCGACGACCTCGATCCACTGTTGATCGAGGCGATCCGCAGGCAACCGCGCGACGCCCCACCGCTGACGGCGTTCCGCGAGGCGGTGGTCACGGTCTTCTCGAATCTGTCCGGTGAGGAGCTGGCGTTCGAACAGGAACGCCAAGCGCTGCTGTACCACGTCCCGGATCTGCGCGCGGCCGTCACCAGGGAGTTCGAGCGCAATATCGATCTCATCTGCGGCCTGCTCGCCGAACATCTCCATCGTGACGAAGCCGATTTCGAGGTGCGCGTCACGGCGGGCGCCGTCGCGGGATGCATTCTCGCCATCACCAAAATGGTTCCGATGAACCCGGAGAACATCAGCCGAGCGCTGACGTTCATGGAAGCGGGCTTTCCCCTGCGCGGCGAAAACTGAACTCCGGGAAGGGGGGTCGCGCCCGCTCTCGAACTACTCGGCCTTCGGTCCGGTGACCGGGCAGCCGTGGGCCAGCGGGCCGAGCAGCGTGCTGTTGTCGTAGAAGTGCTCGAGTTCGAGAATGCGCAGGTCCTCGCTGACCCTGGCGATGGTGACGCCGAACATCTCGATCAGCTCGCCGGTGGGCTGATGTTCGCGGTACGGGCCTTCGTACTTGCCCCAGTGCCGCCAGCGGAAGGTGACGTTGGGCGGGCCCGCCATCACTTCCAGCACCTCCCAGAAGAACCCGCCGGGCATGGCGGTGTGGAAGATGTGGTGCGAACTCTCGAAGGACTCGTTCGCGCCGTCGTAGTAGGGATTGTCGCCGATCAGGATGTTGTAGCTGCCGATCCTGGCGAATTCCTCGGCGTCCTGCCACTGGCCGCCGTTCACGCGCCCGCGGTAGTGCTCGGCCACCAGCGACACCCAGGTCGCCGGATCCTTCTTGTGCGAGATCTCCATCTCGAACACCCGGACCAGATCTTCGACGATCGCCTCGAGCGAGCCCGGCGCGTGATCGGTGGTGCGCTCACGCGGCACGGTGATTTCGGTCAGGTGGTAGTCCGGCGCCTCTTCGCGCCAGTCCTCGGGTGCGGCCGCCGCGACCACGGCGTTCCGGCCTTGCAGCCACAGCGGTGTGGCCGCTTCTTCCTGCGTCGAATCGGTTGTATCAACTGTCATTTCGTTCTCGTCCCGTAGGCTGTGTCGGACGCGAAAGACCGTAACAGCCGACCGGTCGGTTGTCATCACGAGGGATACCACACGGCTCGACGTAAGTTATTGCGCAACTGGGACATTGGCGTGAGTGGGCAGGTGGCGGGCGCGCAGCGGCGTTTCGTCGTCCATGGACTCGAAGAACGCGCCGATCACATCCTCGATCTCCGACATCGATTCCGCGCAGAACAGAATCGGTTGATAACGCGTGATGTCGTAGACGCCGGTACCCATGGCGAACACGTCGAGCGGACGCAGTTCGGCCCTGCGGAATTCGTCTATCTCCCCGTAGGAGGAGAGCAGTCCCGCTCCGTAGCAGCGGATTTCGCCGTGCTCGCGCAGCACGCCGAATTCGAGGGAGAACCAGAAGACATCGGCGAGGAATTTCAGCGCCGCGTCGGTCCGCAACCGGGTGACCGCCGCGCCGACCGCTTCGTAGATCGCGGCGAAGCGGGGACTGGCGAGCTGGGTGGCATGGCCGATGATCTCGTGGATGGCATCGGGTTCCGGGGTGTAGAGCGGGGCCGAGTGATGGCGGATGTACTGGGTCGAATGGAAGGTCCGGTCGGCGAAGGAGCCGAAGAACTCGCGCAGCGGCACCAGCCCCGCGGCGGGTACGTAGCGAAAACCGGTCAGCGGCGTCAACGCGGCCGAGGTCTCGTCCAATTGCGGTATGCGGTCGGTGGGCAGCGCGAGCCGCCGCGCCGCCGCGAGCACCTCCGCGGACGCGAGGCCGCGATGTTTGCGCGCGAGTTCGATCGAGACGGTCCGCCACACCTGTTCCTCGGCCTCGGTGTAGGCGATTCTCGGTGTGGGCGCGTCCGGGGTGTATTCCAGCGCGCACGCCGCGATCGCGTTGCGGCGTGCCCGGTACGCCGGATCGTGCACGCCGGGATGCTCGGTGCTCAGGTGCACCGTCACATCGCCGTCACCGGTCCGCGTCACCGGCGAATACAGCTGGGCCTCGGTGAACATATCTCGATGCAAGCACCGCGTGGCCGATCCGACAACGAACCCACGCGCGACTGCGCATATTGCCTAGCTGATTGTGATTCGACGTGCCCGATCCGAGACGTGGGCCCGCACACGGTTGCGAATCCGGCCGGTTCGTCGTCGAGGCCCCGACCAGGAACACCCGCACGCGATATCCGACGAGGGTGGGAATTTGCGAAGGTTGCGTGGCCGCCGTGCATCGTCGACGCCCACTGTCTGAGCCATTTGCCACGTATGAGCGGGCCGGATGCCGCAAGATGACGACGGCACGAAGGAGGGCGCATGGAATGCGTGCGGGTCGATCTCGACCAGAAATTGTTGGCCGCTGCCGCCGCCATAATGGGGACATCCAACAGCAACGCCACCGTGAACGAGGCACTGCGCCGAATCGTGGTGCACGAACGCCAACTCCATCATCTGGAACGGTTGGCCTCGGGCGCGCTGAGCGCCCTGTCGGGAGCGGAGATCGTCACCGTGGCAGGCGGTTAGTCTGTCGGTGCCCGCTGGCATGATTCGAGCCGACCAACGCATTCGAGGGGGCTGCGCATGTCGGTACCGATCGCGAATCTGCCTTTCGGCCAGCGGCCGAGGGAGCGACTGCTCACCCTCGGCCCGCGGGTACTGAGCGACAGTGAACTCCTCGCCCTGCTGCTCGGGCACGGCAGGCGCGGGGAGAGCGCGCTGGACATGGCCGCCGAGTTGCTGGCCGAGCACGGCGGCATCGCCGGACTCGCCGCCGCCAGACCCGAGGAATTGGCCAGGCGGGCCGGTGTGGGGCCCGCCAAGGCCGCGGCGATCGCGGCCGCCTTCCAGCTCGGGACCAGGGTGCGCCACAGTATCGACCTCGCGCCGCGCCTGGAGAGCGCCGCCGATGTGGTCGCTGTCGCGGGCCCGCTGTTCGCCGGTGAACGGGTGGAACGGCTACTCGTGCTCGTCTGCGATACCCAGCACCGGCTCAGACAGAAGGTTTTCGTGGCCGAGGGCGCGATCGATCACGTGGCCGTCCCGGTGCGGGAGATCCTGAACACCGTGCTGCGCCACGACGGACGTGCCTTCGCGATCGTGCACAACCACCCCTCCGGCGACCCGGCGCCCAGCCTCGACGATCGCCGCGCCACCAGTCTGCTGGTGGAGGCCGCGCGCACCGTCGGGCTACGTTTCCTCGATCACGTGGTGGTGGCGGGGCAGGACTGGGCACGGGCCGCGCCGCTGCCGCACGGCGGCGATTGAGCCGACGGTCCGCGCCCGCGATCGCGCGAAGCGGCTGGGCCGATGTTCGGGCAACGCGCCGCCCTGCGCATACTTTGTGCGGAGATCTCACGGAAGGCGGTCGATGAACCAGCGGGCTACGGACGGCCGCGACGGCGGCGCACCTCCGATCGGCGGTCACCACCGGGTGGCGGGACATCAGTTGTTCCTGCACTCGTCCGGCGAAGGCGATCCCGCCGTGGTGTTCCTGCCCGGTGCGAGCTCGGTCGGTCTCGACTATCTGAAAATCCACGAGGCGGTCTCCGCGTTCACGACCTCGGTCCTCTACGACCGCGGCGGCACCGGCTGGAGTGATCGCGTCGACCTGCCCCGTACCGCGAGCGAGGTCGCGGCCGAACTGCATTCCCTGCTCTCGACCGCGGGTATCGCGGGACCCTATGTCCTGGTGGCGCATTCGCTGGGCGGAGCGTACGCGCGCCGCTTCGCGCAGATGTTCCCCGGTGACGTGGCGGGTCTGGTCGCCCTCGAATCGTTCTCCGAGGACTGGGATACCCACATGCCCGCCGACCTGCATCTTGACCAGACCCCCGACACCGTCCCCGGCAGGTTCCAGACCACCCTGCTGCGCGCACTGTCGCGGCCCTTCTACCGAAAGATGTTCGCGGACTGGCCCGCCGAGATCCGCAAGCCACTCGTCGCGGGCCACGTCAGCCGGGAGTGGATGGTGAACGGAACGAAGGAACGCGGCAATACGACCGCGCTGCGCGACGAACTGAAGGCCGGTCCACCGTTCCCCGACATCCCCCTCATCGCCATGGCGGCGCTGGGCGCTGATTCCGGCCAACGCCTTTCGCTGTCGAAGACGATGCTGGGGCAACTGAACGAGAGCAAGGAACGGCTCTACACCGCCATGGCCGATTCGGTCACCGACGGCGAATACCGGGCGCTGCCCGACGCCAAACACAGCACCGTGCAGCTCGACGCCCCCGACGCGATCGTGGAGGCCATCCGCGACGTGCGCGCCCGCGCCACCCGCTGACCGCGACCTCACCGAAAAGCGAAGGCCGCCCGCACCTTTCGGTGGGACGGCCTGCGCGGCGCCTTCGTGGGGTCAGCGGGCGAACAGCAGTGCGCGCTTGACTTCCTGGATGGCCTTGGTGACCTCGATGCCACGGGGGCACGCGTCGGTGCAGTTGAAGGTGGTGCGGCAGCGCCACACGCCTTCGACGTCGTTGAGGATGTCGAGGCGTTCGCGGGCGCCCTCGTCACGGCTGTCGAAGATGAAGCGGTGCGCGTTCACGATCGCGGCCGGGCCGAAGTAGCTGCCGTCGCTCCAGTACACGGGGCAGGAGGTGGTGCAGCAGGCGCACAGGATGCACTTGGTGGTGTCGTCGAACCGGGCGCGGTCGGCCTGGCTCTGGATACGTTCGCGGGTGGGCTCGTTACCCGAGGTCATCAGGTAGGGCTTCACGGCGCGGAACGCGTCGAAGAACGGCTCCATGTTCACCACGAGGTCCTTCTCCACGGGCAGTCCGCGGATGGGCTCGACGGTGATGGTGAGGGCCTTGCCGTTCTTGGGCAGCATGTCCTTCATCAGGACCTTGCAGGCCAGCCGGTTCACGCCGTTGATCCGCATGGCGTCCGAACCGCAGACGCCGTGCGCACAGGAACGACGGAAGGTCAGCGTGCCGTCCAGGTAGGACTTGATATAGATGAGCACGTTGAGGAACCGGTCGGTCGACAGCACCGGCACCTGGAACGAATCCCAGTGCGCGCCTTTGTCGTCCTCAGGGTTGAACCGCGCCACCTTGACGGTGACCATGACCGATCCGTCGGGGACCGGAGCCGGTTTCTGCGAGGAGGGTGCCTCGGCTACAGCAGTCATCAGTACTTACGCTCCATCGGCTCGTAACGGGTCTGCACCACCGGCTTGAAATCGAGGCGGATGTCGGAGATCAGATCCGCACCCTCCTTGTAGGCCATCGTGTGCCGCATGAAGTTGACGTCGTCGCGGTCCGGGTAGTCCTCGCGGGCGTGGCCGCCCCGCGATTCCTTGCGGTTGAGCGCGCCGACGACGGTGACCTCGGCCAGTTCGAGCAGGAAGCCGAGCTCGACCGCCTCGAGCAGATCGCTGTTGTAGCGCTTGCCCTTGTCCTGCACGGTGATCCGCGCGTAACGCTCCTTGAGCGCGTGCACATCGGTCAGGGCCGTCTTGAGGGTGTCCTCGGTGCGGAACACGGCGGCGTTCATATCCATCGTGTACTGCAACTCGGTCCTGATGTCGGCGACGCGCTCGGTGCCGTGATCGGACAGGATCAGCTCCAGCCAGTCCTGCACCATCTTCGCCGGCGTCTCCGGCATCTCGACGAATTCGGTGCGCAGGGCGTATTCCGCCGCGGCGATACCGGCGCGCCGACCGAAGACGTTGATGTCGAGCAGCGAGTTGGTGCCGAGGCGGTTGGAGCCGTGCACCGAGACGCACGCGCATTCGCCCGCGGCGTACAGGCCGGGCACGACGTCGGTGTTGTTGCGCAGTACCTCGCCGCGGATCCGGGTCGGGATGCCGCCCATCACGTAGTGGCAGGTCGGCATGACCGGCACCAGTTCGTGCACCGGGTCGACGCCGAGGTAGGTACGGGCGAATTCTGTGATGTCGGGCAGTTTCTCCTCGAGCACGTCCGCGCCGAGGTGGGTCACGTCGATGTAGACGTAATCCTTGTTCGGACCGGCGCCGCGGCCTTCGAGCACCTCGAGCACCATCGAGCGGGCGACGATATCGCGCGGCGCGAGGTCCTTGATGGTGGGGGCGTAGCGCTCCATGAAACGTTCGCCGGATTCGTTGCGAAGGATGCCGCCCTCGCCGCGCACGGCCTCGGAGATGAGGATGCCGAGTCCGGCCAGGCCCGTCGGATGGAACTGGTGGAATTCCATGTCCTCGAGCGGCAGGCCCTTGCGGAACACGATCGCCATGCCGTCACCGGTCAGCGTGTGCGCGTTCGAGGTGGTCTTGTACATGCGCCCGGAGCCGCCGGTGGCGAAGATGATCGCCTTGGCGTGGAAGACGTGGATATCGCCGGTGGCCAGTTCGTAGGCGACGACGCCCGTCGCGACGGGGCCGCGGTCGCTCTCGCTCATGACCAGGTCGAGCACGTAGAACTCGTTGTAGAACTCCACGTCGTGCTTGACGCAGTTCTGGTACAGCGTCTGCAGGATCATGTGGCCGGTGCGGTCGGCGGCATAACACGCGCGCCGGACCGGGGCCTTGCCGTGATCGCGGGTGTGGCCGCCGAAGCGACGCTGGTCGATCTTGCCCTCGGGGGTCCGGTTGAACGGCAGACCCATCTTCTCGAGGTCCATCACCGCGTCGATGGCCTCCTTGGCCATGATCTCGGCGGCGTCCTGGTCGACGAGGTAGTCACCACCCTTGACGGTGTCGAAGGTGTGCCATTCCCAGTTGTCCTCTTCGACGTTCGCCAACGCCGCGCACATGCCGCCCTGCGCCGCGCCGGTGTGGCTGCGGGTCGGGTACAGCTTGGTCAGCACCGCCGTCCGGGTACGCGGGCCCGCCTCGATCGCCGCGCGCATGCCGGCGCCACCGGCGCCGACGATCACGACGTCATAGCGATGCTCCTGGATCCTGGAGTCACTCATGTGAGGTGGCCTGTTCCTAACTGATGTTGGGGTCGAAGGTGAAGATGACGTAGGTGCCGACGCTGACGATCAGGATCATCGAGATCGCGAGGGCGGTGTTCAGCCAGAACCGCGTCGAATCCTTGCGCGAGTAGTCCGCGATGACGGTGCGCAGGCCGTTGCCGCCGTGCAACTGGGCCAGCCACAGCATGCTGAGGTCCCAGATCTGCCAGAACGGACTCGACCAGCGCCCCGCGACGAAGGCGAAGTTGAGTCGTTTCACGCCGCCGTCGAGCAGCAGCATGATCGTCATGTGGCCGAGCACGAGCACGATCAGCAGCAGGCCGGAGAAGCGCATGAAAAGCCACGCGTACTTCTCGAAATTGTTGTTCGCGCGGGCGCGCGGGGAGCGGGGCAGGTCCAGGCTCGCGGGGCGGTCGTAGGACTTACCGAGTACAGGTGCGCTCATCGATATCAGTGCTCCGTGAACAGGTAGAAGAACATGCGGCCGATCGCCGGCGCGGCCAGCACCACGACGATCGCGAGAATGATCCAGAGCATCACGCGCTGGTACTTGGGACCCTTGGCCCAGAAGTCGACGAGGATCACCCGGACGCCGTTGAACGCGTGGAAGAGCACGCACACGACCAGGCCCATTTCCATCAACGCGACGATCGGGGTCTTGTAGGTCTCGATGGCCTCGTTGTACGTGTTCGGGCTGACGCGCACCAGCGCGGTGTCGAGCACGTGCACGAACAGGAAGAAGAAGAGGGTGACCCCGGTGATCCGGTGCAGCGCCCACGACCACATGCCGGGGTCGCCTCGGTACAGCGTCTTCCGCTTCGGCTGGGCCGGAGCTTCAATCGTGGTCATAGAGTGCGGTCGCCTCCAACGTCGTTGATGGACCCGGTTGCAAGTCCTAACGCAAGCTGCGTTGGGGGGTGAATGCCCAGGTGGCTACACTCCGGCCCGCCGCCGGGAACCTGAACCGATCTGTTCTGAACTCTAATCCCCTGGCATTGACGGAACTAATTCGGCGTGCCGTGCGTTGCGCTACATTGGACGGACTTAGGCTTACCTTTCTTGATGCGTAAAGGGGTGCGCCGTAGTCCTCTCGCGCCCGTATTCGGCTGGTCACAGGGGAGGGTCCTCATGTCGGAAATCGACTGGAATGTATTGCGCGACAATGCTATTGAAGTCATGCGCAAAGCGTATGCACCGTACTCGCGGTTTCCGGTCGGCGCTGCGGCTCTCAGTGGCGATGGTCGAATTGTGAGCGGGTGCAATGTGGAAAATGTCTCATATGGATTAGGCCTGTGTGCCGAATGTGTACTCGTCGGTAACTTATTCGTGACCGGTGGCGGGCGTCTCGTCGCCGTCTCCGTGAGCGATTCTCGCGGCGAAATCCTGATGCCGTGCGGTCGCTGTCGGCAACTGCTGTACGAACACGGCGGACCCGAACTCCTGGTCGATCATCGGGACGGTCCGGTGCCGCTGCGACAGTTGTTGCCCGACGCGTTCGGCCCCGACGATCTGGACGCCGGGCAGCGCTGATCTGTCGGCGCGGCCGGTCGGGCGGCTTCGGTGCGCCACGTGCGGCCGCCTGTCCCGAATCCGGTCGGCCTTCGAACGCCTGGGATGACGAATCCCGTGCCAGACTTTCGATGTGACGGCACTGGACGCGGTTTCCATCATCACGACCAAACGCGACGGCGGCGAACTGTCGGACGCGCAGATCGACTGGGTGGTCGACGCCTTCACCAGGGGCGAGGTCGCCGACGAGCAGATGTCGGCGCTGGCGATGGCGATCGTATGGCGGGGGATGACCAGGCACGAGACCGCCCGCTGGACCGCGGCGATGATCGCCTCGGGCAGCAGGATGGATTTCACCGATCTGCCCCGTCCGACCGTGGACAAACACTCGACCGGCGGTGTGGGCGACAAGATCACCCTGCCGCTGGCGCCACTGGTCGCGGCCTGCGGCGCGGCGGTACCGCAATTGTCCGGGCGCGGCCTCGGTCACACCGGCGGCACCCTGGACAAATTGGAATCCATTCCCGGTTGGCGCGCCGACGTGTCGGTGGCGCGAATGCGCGAAATCCTCACCGACCCGGCCATCGGCGCCGTGGTGTGCGCGGCGGGCGCCGATCTCGCGCCCGCCGATAAACGCCTCTACGCGTTGCGCGATGTCACGGGGACTGTCGAATCCATTCCGTTGATCGCGAGTTCGATCATGAGCAAGAAGATCGCCGAAGGCACCGCGGCGCTGGTCCTTGACGTCAAGGTCGGCTCGGGCGCCTTCCTGAAAACCCTCGACGGCGCGCGCGAACTGGCGAGCGCCATGGTCGGACTCGGCACCGATTCCGGGGTGCGCACCGTCGCGCTGCTCACCGCGATGGACACCCCGCTCGGAGATACCGCCGGTAACGCGCTCGAGGTCGAGGAATCGGTGCGGGTGCTCGCGGGCGGTGGTCCGGCCGACGTGGTCGAACTGACGTTGACGCTGGCCCGGGAGATGGTCGCGGCGGCGGGGATCGATATCGATCCGGCCGACGTTCTCGCCGACGGACGCGCGATGGATCACTGGCGCGCGATGGTCCGTGCCCAGGGCGGCGATCCGGACGCGGCGCTGCCGAGGGCCAGGCACACCGAGACCCTGCGCGCCGAGCGCGACGGCGTGCTGACCCGGCTCGACGCGATGGGTGTCGGCATCGCCGCGTGGCGTCTCGGTGCGGGACGGGTCAGACAGGGCGAACCGGTGCAATTCGGCGCGGGTGTGGAAATGCACGCCAAACCCGGCGATCCGGTGTCGGCGGGGCAGCCGCTGCTCACCCTGCACACCGATACCCCCGAAACCTTCCAGGGCGCCGTCGCCGCGCTGGCGGACGCCTACGCGATCGGGACGGACGCCCCGGCCCGGGTTCCGCTGGTACTCGACCGGATCGGCAACTCCTGAGCGAGGCCGTGGCGTCGGCGCAGGCGTGAGCGGCGTCTCGGGGCTTCGAACGCCGAAATGACCGCGAGCGTAATCACAGCCGCCCACGGTGTGACGTCTGTGCCAACTGCGCTGCCCGCGCCGTCGGGTGCGGCTAACGTGGATTCATGACAGGACCGATGCCTTTGACCCTTGCCTCGATCCGCCAAGCTCCCAAGGCACTGCTGCACGATCACCTCGACGGTGGTCTGCGGCCCGCGACCGTGCTGGAGCTCGCCGCCGATTGCGGTTACCACGACCTACCCGCCTCCGACGAGCAATCCCTCGGTGAATGGTTCCGCAACGCCGCCGACAGCGGTTCGCTGGAACGCTATCTCGAGACCTTCGCCCACACCGTCGCGGTGATGCAGACCCCGGAAGGCTTGCGCCGGGTCGCCAAGGAATGCGCGGAGGATCTCGCCGCCGACGGCGTCGTCTACGCCGAAGTGCGTTTCGCGCCCGAACAGCATCTGGAACGCGGGCTCAGCCTGGACGAGGTCGTCGAGCACACCCTCGCCGGATTCCGCGAAGGTGAGGCGGCCGCCGCGGCCGCCGGTCACCCGATCGTGGTGACCTGTCTGCTGACCGCCATGCGCCACGCGGCGCGGTCACGGGAGATCGCCGAACTCACGGTGCGCTGGCGCGATCGCGGTGTGGGCGGATTCGATATCGCGGGCGCCGAGGCGGGCTATCCGCCCAGCCGTCATCTCGACGCCTTCGAATACATGCGGGCCAACAGCGCGCATTTCACGATTCACGCCGGTGAGGCCTTCGGATTGCCGTCGATCCACGAGGCGCTGGCTTTCTGCGGCTGCGACCGTCTCGGTCACGGCGTGCGGATCACCGACGACATCCAGGTGCCGGGCGCGATCGAGGACGCGAAATTGGGGCGGGTGGCGAACTATGTGCGGGATATGCGAATCCCGCTCGAATTGTGCCCCTCGTCGAATGTGCAGACCGGTGCGGTGCCGTCCCTGGACAAACATCCGTTCGACCTGCTCGCCCGGCTGCGTTTCCGCGTCACCGTCAACACCGACAACCGATTGATGAGCGACACCACGATGAGCAACGAGATGCTCAAACTGGTCGAGACATTCGGTTACGGCTGGAGCGATCTGGAACGTTTCACCATCAACGCGATGAAATCCTCGTTCATCCCGTTCCCGGAACGGCTGCGGATCATCGACGACATCATCAAACCGGGATACGCGGTACTGCTCGGCTGAGCCGATCGGCGCGCTACCGCACAGGTCGGTCCGTGAGCCGGACCCGATGCGGTAGCGCGGTCCCGACTCCGATATGTCACACCGTGTGGCGCCGCCTCGTCTACTCGATGAACCGGATCGAGTCGGAGGAGAACGCAATGCGGATCGCGATTGTCGGAGCGAGTGGGCGGATCGGCCGCGAGGTCGTCGACGTGCTGAAGAACAGGGGCCACGACGTCGTGGCCGTCACCCGTTCGTCGGGCGTCGACGTCCATACCGGTCGAGGTCTCGAGCGGGCGCTGATCGGTGCGGAGGTGGTGGTGGACGCGGTGAACGCCGCGACCACCGAGACCGAGGCGGTGCGGGAGTTCTTCGGCACCGTCGCCACGAATGTGCAGCGTGCCGCCGCCGCGGCGGGGGTGCGCCGGATCGTGCTGGTCTCGATCATCGGCATCGATCCGTTCACCAGCGGTCACTACGCGGGCAAACTCGCCCACGAACACGGCTATCTGGCGGGACCGGTCCCGGTCCGCATCCTGCGCGCCGCGCAGTTCCACGAATTCACCGAGATGATGCTGGACTGGACGACCAGCGGCGACACCGCCCACGTGCCGGAGGTCCGCACCCAACTGGTCGCGGCCCGCACCGTCGCGGAACACCTGGCCGACCTGGCCGTCGACGAATCCGGTCCCGACCGCGTCGAGATCGCGGGCCCCGAGGCACTGAACCTCGCCGCGGCCGTCACGAAACTCGCGGCACGACGCGGTGCACCGGCGCGAGTGACCGAGATCTCCGACCGGAACGACCCCGACCAGCGACGCCAGGCCGAAGGCGCGTTGCTGCCCGGACCGGGCGCGATACCGACCGGCCCGACCTTCGACGAGTGGTTGGACCAGCACTACCCGCCGGTGAGGTAGTCGGCCTGATACTGGAGGTCGCGGTGTGGTTCGCCTTGCCCTCGATCGGCTTGCGGGACTGACCGGGCCTGCGGGACTGATTGCCTCGTGGACCTGACTTCCTTGTGGGACCGATCGGCTCGCGGGCCCGGCCGGGAGAACCGCGCGATTCCTCCGTGCGGCGCTGTGGACCGACGGATACCCCGCCCTATACGGCGCCGAGCGGGCATTCGCTAGCGTGCCCGACATGACAGTGCTGCAGGTTCCTCGCCGTTTCAACGGGCCGCCGGATTCCGCCAACGGCGGCTATCTGGGTGGGTTGCTGGCCGATCAGCACGATGCGGCGACCGTCACCGTGGTGCTGCGGAGTCCGCCTCCGCTGGATACCCCGCTGCTGGTGCGGGACGGGGCGCTGCTGCACGGTGACGTCGTGGTCGCCGAATCGAGTGTCGGCGTATTCGAGCACGAGGCGCCGCGTGCCGTGCCGTTTTCGACGGCGGGGGAGGCGTCGCGGTCGTACCGCTGCAACGAGACCTTCTCGAGCTGTTTCGTATGCGGCACCGCCCGCCCCGACGGTCTGCGCATCGAACCGGGACTGGTCGGGGAAGGTCTGGTGGCCTCGCAGTGGATTCCGGACGCGTCGCTGCCGATCGGCACCGCGATCGTGTGGGCGGCGCTGGACTGCCCCGGCGGCTGGTCGCTGCCGGATATGGTCGAACGCCCCGCCGTGCTCGGCAAGATGACCGCGATCGTGCCCGACCTGCCGGAGGTGGGCGAAGAGTGCGTCGCGGTCGGTGAACTCCACGGTGAGCAGGGACGCAAGGCGTTCGCGTCGTCGGCCGTCTACGGAGCTGACGGCCGACTGCTCGGCCGCGCCGAACAGGTGTGGATCCGGCTGAAATGATCGTGCGGCGCCGACCGGAATCGGTGCCGCACGATTCGTGCTCCGCCGCCCTTACTTCTGGACGATGCGCGCCTCGAAATTGCGTTCCAGCTCACGCCAGTTCTGCGCCTCCGCGGTGAACGGAGGATTCGGGGCCAGCCGGGTCGGGTCGGGATTGAGCAGGTAGGAGACGTACCAGCCGAGCGGGGTGGACTGGGCCAGCGCCTGCTCGACGGCATCGTCCTCGGCGTAGTCGGCCGCGTCGGTGAACAGTTCCACCGCCAGGTCGAGCTGGTCGATATCCACCGCTTCCGGACCCTGCGACAGATCGTCGGCCAGACCGTGCAGCACGTAGACGTTCTCGTCGGTGACCTCGATCTCGAGCGAGCCGTCCACCGCCGCGGTCTGCACATCGCTGTAGGTGCTGACCCTGGACAGATCGTGTTCGTGATCGTCGGCCAGGTAGCGCGCCAGCGCCCGCTCCGAGCCGAAGGTCGAGATCGCGCCGTCCTTGCCGAGGAAGATCGGCTCGTCGTCGAGGTAACAGCGCAGCGTGAAGAGTTCGCCGTCGGAGGTGATGATCTTCACCGGGTCGATGCCGACCTCGTTCCAGAACGTCTCGTCCTCGTCCTCGTCGTCATCCGCGTCGAGGTCGACCGGCTCGAATTCCTCGTCCTCCTCGCTGTCGGCCGCGTCGTCGGCGTCGATGACGTTCTCCTCGGCCGCCAGCAGTTCCGCCTCGGCGACCGAGAGGGCCGTCGCGTCGACCTCGGGGGTGGAGACCACCGAGTCGATGGCGTCGAGTACGGCGTCCCAGTCCTTGGCGATGGCCGCGCCGATCTGGATCCACAATTCCTCGCCGTCACGACCGACGAAGGAACTCACGCCAGCGGGCAGTGCGCCGAGCACCGGGTGGGAGCTGAAGAATTTGGTGACGACCTCCAGCTCACAGACCTCGCCGATATTGCGCACCATCTCGAGGGTGTCCTCGAGTTCGGCGATGGACTCGACCTCGGGGTCACCGGCGGCCAGCTCGGGAACCGCGACGAGATCGAAGGAGTGATTCTCCTCCGGCTCCAATTCGGCCGCCGACAACGCCACCACGATCTTCCAGGCCGGATGATCGACGAGGTCGTTATCGGAGTTGGTTCGTATGAACGCGGCGAGCTCCGCCACGGACTCGAAACCGTACAGCGAATCCTCGTGTCCGAGGAACGCCTCCCACTCGTCGTCGCCGTCCCGCCAGCGCGGTGCCCACAGTGTGACGAGATCGCCGTCGGTCAGGCCGAGCTCGATCGGGACGATGTCTCCAGAAGCCATGTGCGGAAGCCTATCGACCTTCCGTGTCAGGCACTATCCGGCCCGCCCCCAACGCTGCCGTTCGCGTCGGATGTGGCGGGTGCGAACGACTCGTTCAGTGTCGCAACGACCTTCGAGCGCTGTGCGCCCGCGTCCTCGGAAGCCTGCCTACAGGCCCAGATGATCAGCTGACCGACATCGCCGGGAGCCATCGATGTGACGGCCTCCGACAGCGAGAGTCCGACCAACGCGCCGTCGCTGTTCACCTCGACACTGACCGCCCCGTCGTCGGTGGTGAACTGGCCGCGTACCTGCTTGAGGCCGTAGAGCGCGGCCTCGAGCGCCTCCAGTTTCGACGTCGCGTTCGCGACCAGCGCGTCCATTTCCGCACTCATACCTGTGCCCGCCTGCCACTCGGTTCCGTACGGATCGCCCCTGCCTCCGGCTCGGTCATACCGGCCTCATCCAGCTCGTCGGCCCGGTGTCGGCGTCGTCGATCCGGTCCAGCTCATCGACCGCCTGCTGTCTGGTCGGCAACCCGAGCCGGTCCAGGATGTCGGCGGGCATTCCGGCCTCGGTGAGCACCTCACGGCGCCTGGCCCGCGCGGCGACGGTGGACCGCTGCGTCAGGCGCAGGATCTCACCGGCGAGAGCCTGTGCGCCGTAACGGTATTCACTGCGCTCGAATTTGATCTCGACGGGCATGCCCTGATCGGTCGCCCGCACCGCGATGGTGCCCGACCTGTTGGTGCTGCCCGCGACCGTGACATTCGGCACCGGCTGCGACTGCTGCGGATCCACCGGCGTACTCATTCGGTGGGCCTGTAGAAGCCGTAGAACTCCATACCAATGTTCTCCGTTCGAATGGAACTGACCGAGACCGGGTCGCCGGCCTCGACGAGCTGCCCGTTGCCGACCACCATGGCGACGTGGCCGTCCCATACGGCCAGATCGCCCGGCATCAGATCGCCGGGTGACACCTGCGGGTGTCCGATGTGCTGTTCCTGGGCCAGACGCGGCAGTTCGACGCCCGCCTCGCCGTAGGCGTATTGCGTCAGGCCGCTGCAGTCGATACCCGATCCGGGGCTGTTGCCGCCCCAGACGTACGGGGTGCCGACCGCGCCGAGCGCCGATTTGACCGCCGTCGCGGCCTTCTCGTTCGGCGCTTCGACCGTGCTGCCGTCGGGCAGGGTGATCTTCACGCCGGTGCCGTCGGATGACGTCGATTTGGCCGTGTCGGTATTACTCGGCGTGGCCGAGGTGCCGGTGCTCGATTTGCTCGCGGCGGGCGTCGTCGCCGACGACGAGGCGGTGCTCAGCGATTTGCCGACGGTGCTCACCATGCTGCCCGCGCCGCTCGCGAGACCGAGCAGCCCGCTGACACCCGAGTTCACCCCGGAGGTGAGACCGGAGGTGAGACCGGAGGCCAGATTGCTCGGGACCGAAGCCAGGGAGGTCGACGGCGGCGGTGTCAGCGAGTTCATCGCCTGGGTCTGGGTGTTGAGTTCGGTCTGAGTGCGGTTGACCACGCTCAGCCCCTGATTCAGGTGGTCGATCGCGGAGCCGACCAGCACCGTGAAGCCCTGCGGGGTGGCGATGGCGGGGCCGAGGCTCGACGCTTGGGTGAGGAAGGACTGGACGATGCCGTTCAGATCCTTCTGGCCCGTTTCGACCTGCACGGCGGCCTGATCGACCACGGTCGCCATCTCGGTGCCGCGATCGGAGATGGTCGCGGTCGAGGTCTGCACCCGCAACGCCTTCGACGTCGCGGCATCGGCGGCGACCCCGTCCCAGGCGACGTTCATCTGGTTGATGCTGTTGCGGCTCAACTGATGTAGCTGATCCAGCACCGTGGAGGTGGAGTTCAGCGCGTCCGAAGGCCCGCCCGTCGGCAGCACGCCGGAGCCGAAGCTGGAGAGCAGATCCAACAGCGGCTTGGCCAGCACGTTGATATCTATCACCGGCTCATCCGTCCAGATCTGTTGTCTTCAGCGCGGCGGCGTTGTTCAGGTCCGTTTCGGTGAGCACGGTCGCCGCGCCCGCCGTGGCGCCACCCAGGCTCGACAGCACCGCCGAGAGCTGACCGATGGAGGCGATATGCCCCGCGTGGGCGGCCGCGTAGGCGGTCATGAAATCACCACCGATGAGGCCCATGATCGGTCCGAGCAGCGCCGGGTTCGCGGCCGCCGCACTGGCCGCGGCCCCCGCCATCTCACCCGACATCACCTCGGCGGTCGCGCTATAAGCCGCAATGCCTTCGGCGTCCGCCGACATCTTTCGCATAGTGCTTCCCCCATCCGTTGTTCCCAGGCAGAGTACGTCATCCACCTAGTTCGACGCGCTGCGTTCCCGATCGGTTCCCGCTCGTTCGGAAAATTTCGGGTCGGCGATCGGACCGGATGCGCGCCGTTCCCTGTGTCGTTGTATCCCTGTGTCGCGGCGTACTCCTCGCGATGTACTCCACCCCGCTGCCGACGACCTTATCGTTCCCTCATGCGCACGCACACCGTGGACCACCCACTCGCCGCCGCCCTGCTCACGACCATGCGCGACGCGCGCACACCCAATTCCGGGTTCCGCGCGGCACTGCGCGATCTCACCGCGATCCTCATCTACGAGGCATTGCGTGAGGCTCCTGCCACCCGTTTCGACGTCACCACACCCGTCGCCGTCGCCGAGGGCGTGCGGCTGGCCGCGCCGCCGCTGCTGGTACCGGTGCTGCGCGCGGGGCTCGGCATGATCGACGCGGCATCGGCGCTGATCCCGGACTCCAGGGTCGGATTCGTCGGCATCGCCCGTGACGAGGACAGTCACCAGCCCGTTCCCTACATGGAATCGCTGCCCGCCGATCTCGCCGAGATCCCGGTCTACGTACTGGATCCGATGCTGGCCACCGGCGGTTCCATGCGCCACACCCTGGAACTGCTCGTCGCTCGCGGCGCCACCGACATCACCGCGGTCTGCGTGGTCGCCGCCCCCGAAGGCATTGCCGCGCTCGCCGATTCGGGGTTGCCGGTCCGGCTGGTCACCGCCGCTGTCGACGCGGGCCTGAACGAGAACGCCTATATCGTTCCCGGCCTCGGCGACGCGGGTGACCGGCAGTTCGGTCCGCGCTGAGCCGAGTCGTTCCGAACATTTCCGGAGGCACGCACCGGCGGCCGGGTGTCAGAGACTTTCGCAGAATTCCCGCAGTCGCGAAAGGCGTTCGTCCGCACGATCTCTCGCTGCTTCCAGCCCCGCTCGTCCGGACACCGGTTCGACCACTTCCAGATAGCATTTGAGTTTCGGCTCGGTCCCCGACGGCCGGATCACGACCCGGATGCCACTGCCGTCGAAGATCAACGCGTCGGTCCGCATCCGGCCACGCACCCGGAGTTGGTCGGTGTATTTCACCGGCTCGCCCGCGATCTCGTCGGGAGGGGCCGCGCGCAGCCGGTCGACCACGGCGGCCGCCGCCGAGATGTCGGGCAGTCGCAGCGAGACCTGGTCGCCCGCGTGCACGCCGAATTCGACGGCGTAATCGTCCAGTTCGTCGGTCAGGGTGCGTCCGACGGCCGCGAGGCGGGCCACCAGGTCGGCGGTGAGCACGGCGGCGGTGATCCCGTCCTTGTCGCGCACCGCCGCCGGGTCGACGCAGTGTCCGATGGCTTCCTCGTAGGCGTAGACGAGTCCGTCACCCGCGCGGGCCAGCCATTTGAAACCGGTCAGCGTCTCCGCGTAACGCCCGCCCCTGGCCTCGGCCAGTTCGGAGAGCAGTCGGGAGGAGACGATGGTGGTCGCCACCAGGGAGCCGGGCGGCGCGGTGCGCAGGACGTCGTCGCCGAGCAGCACGCCGGTCTCGTCGCCGCGCAGCATCCGCCGACCGCGCGGCCCGCGGATGCCGACGGCGCAGCGGTCGGCGTCGGGGTCGAGTGCGATCGCCACGTCGGCGTCGACGCGCTCGGCGAGGGCCAGCAGCAGATCGGCCGCGCCCGGCTCCTCCGGATTCGGGAAGGCGACGGTGGGGAAGTCCGGGTCGGGCTCGAATTGCTCCGGCACGACGTGCACATCGGTGAATCCGGCGGCACCGAGCGCGGCGACCGCGGTCGCGCCGCCGACACCGTGCAGCGCGGTCAACGCGATCCTGATATCGGCGCGCTCGCCCGGTCCGCCGATCGTGGCGGGCACCCGCGCGGCGCGCGCGAGATAGCGCCGCACGATCTCCTCGCCCGGATCGTCACCGAGCGCGGCGCGCACACGCGTGTCCGTCGAACCCGAGGCGGGATCCGCGCGCGGGATCGGCTCGCGCACCGCGTCGATCGCCGCCTCGATCTCGGCGTCGGCGGGCGGGATCAGTTGCGCGCCGCCGTCGAGGAAGACCTTGTAGCCGTTGTCGGTCGCCGGATTGTGCGACGCGGTGATCTGCACGCCCGCGACCGCCCCCGACTCCCGCACCGCGAAAGCCACCAGCGGTGTGGGCAGCGGGCGCGGCAGCATCAGCACCGAGAAACCGGCGGCGGCGAAGACCTCCGCGGTGACCTGCGCGAATTCGGCGGAACCGTGGCGCGCGTCGCGGCCGACGATCACGATCCCACCTCCGAGGCACCGCCCGCGCAGCCAGTCGGCCAACCCGGCGGTAGCCCTGGCGACGGTGTCGACGTTCATGCCGTCGGGGCCGTCCTGGAGCGGACCGCGCAGGCCCGCCGTGCCGAAACGCAACATCAGTCGATCCTCGCCGACATCGTCACGCTCACCGTCACAGTTGCTCGAGGATGCCGCGCAGCAGTTTGCCCAGGCGCGGTGCCGCCGCGTGCCCTTCGGCGAGTACCTCGGCGTGCGACAGGTGCTCACCGGTCACGCCCGCGGCCAGATTGGTGACCAGGGAGATGCCGAGCACGCGGGCTCCCAGCGCCCGGCACGCGATGGCCTCGAGCACCGTCGACATGCCGACCAGATCCGCGCCCATGGTGCGCAGCATCCGGATCTCGGCGGGTGTCTCGTACTGCGGACCGGTCAGGCCCGCGTAGACGCCCTCGGTCAGGTCGGGGTCCATCTCGCGTGCCAGCGCCCGCAGTTCGGGGTCCCACGCGTCGACCAGGTCGACGAACGAGGCGCCCTCGAGCGGTGTCCGTCCGGTGAGATTGAGGTGGTCGCCGATCAGGACCGGTTCGCCGACCCGGAGGCCGTCGCGGATTCCGCCCGCGGCGTTGGTGAGCACCACGGTGTCCGCGCCCGCGGCGACGGCCGCGGTGACGGGGTGCACGACCTGCGCGGGCGCGTAACCCTCGTACAGGTGCTGGCGTCCCATGAGCAGCAGCACGGGCGTGTTGTCGACGGCGAGCGAATGCACCATGCCGACGTGTCCCTGTGCGCTCGGCACTCCGAATCCGGGCAGTTCCGGCATGGCGACCGAGGCGCGTGGCGTTCCGATCTCCGCGGCGGCGTCCTGCCAGCCCGACCCGAGAACCACCGCGACCCGGTGGCGTTCGACTCCGGTACGTTCGGCGATCGCCTGGGCGGCCTGTTCGGCAAGCATGAACTCACTCTATTCGACGGTCTCCGAACGCGAGCGACGTAGTCGCCGCCACCGGGAACGTCCCGGCGCGCGGCCGGGCCGCATCGCGTCGCGCGGACCGGCTACCCGCGAGTAGGACTCGCCGCGACAGCCCGATAAGCTGCGCCGCATGCCGTATCTGGAGCGCGAGGCAGATGTGTTCGTCCTGTACCTCGGGAACGAGGGACAGACCGACAGCGAGAACCGCTTCCACCCCGATTGGATCGACGAATTCCACGGGCTGCTCGACGAGGTCGAGGCGAGCGAGGGTCCCGCGGCGCTGGTCACCCTCGCCACCGGCAAGTTCTACAGCAACGGCCTCGACACCGACTGGCTCTTCGGCAACCTCGACCACATGCACGACTACCTCGATCGCGTGCACGGCGTCTTCGCCCGATTGCTCACCTTCCCGCTGCCGACCGTTGCCGCGATCAACGGCCACGCCTTCGGCGCGGGCGCGATGCTTTCCACCTCGCACGATTTCCGGGTGATGCGCTCCGATCGCGGTTTCTGGTGCCTGCCCGAGGTGCATCTCGGCATGCCTTTCACCGTCGGGATGAACGCGCTGCTGACCAACCGGCTGAGCAACCAGGTCTGCGTGCAGGCGATGACCACCGGGCATCGCTACCCCGCCGATCAGGCCGCGGCCGCGGGCATCGTCGACGACCTCGCCGCGCCCGAGGTGTTGCTGGAGACCGCCGTCGCCCGCGCGGCGGCACTCGCGAGCAACCGCAAGCCGAATCTGCCGGTGATCAAGCGCGCGCTGCACGCCGGGTCGTTGGCCGGGCTCGCCGTCCCCAACACCAGGGAGAACCTGGCCTTCGCCGCGGGGTAGACGAGCCACGCGAGAGCCCGGGGTCCACGGCGCGGAGCCGGGCGCAGCGTGCAACCGCCGCGACCCGTAGTGCGAGACTGTGTCGCATGCCACCACCGCGTAGCGGGCACGAGGAAACGCGCGGCGATCTCGCGCGCGCAGACAGGGCAGTGGCCGAGCACGCCGACGGGACCCGGGCGACGACGAGCGCCTTCGACGCCTCGGACGCCGCGATCGACGCCGCCACCGGACGTCTCGTCGAGCTGTCCCACGCCATCCACGCCGAGCCGGAACTGGCGTTCGAGGAGACGCGCAGTGTCGCCAAGACGGTGGCCCCGCTGATCGAGCGCGGTTTCCAGGTCGATCTCGGCGTCGCCGATCTGCCGACCGCGTTCCGCGCGACCTACGGCAGCGGCGATCTGACGATCGGCATCTGCGCCGAATACGACGCCCTGCCCGAGATCGGCCACGCCTGCGGGCACAACATCATCGCCGCGGCGGCGGTCGGGACGGGTCTGGGCCTCGCCGAGGTGGCCGACGAACTCGGTATCACGGTGATCGTGCTCGGCACGCCCGCCGAGGAGAGCGGCGGCGGCAAAGTGCTGATGCTGGAGCGCGGCGTCTTCGACGACGTGGCGATGGCGATGATGGTCCACCCCGGTCCGGTCGACATCGCGGGCGCCAGATCGCTCGCTCTCGCCGATATCGGGGTGGTCTTCCACGGCCGCGAAGCCCATGCGAGCGCGTCGCCCGAACTGGGCCGTAACGCGGGGGACGCGGTCACCATCGCGCAGGTAGCTCTGGGCTTGCTACGTCAACATATCCAGCCTGGCCAGCAACTTCACGGTATAGTCGGCGACGGTGGCGTAGCCCCCAATATCGTGCCCGGACGTGCGGAACTGCTGTACTACCTACGCGCAGCGGATTCCGTATCCCTCGATGAACTGATGCGACGCGCATCGGCTTGTTTCGAGGCGGGCGCACTGGCAACGGGCTGCACCCACGAAATCCGGACGCTCGCCCCGACATATACCGAGCTGACGCCCGATGCGGCACTACTGTGTGCCTATCGTGAGCGAATCGCCGACCTGGGTCGGGTGCCGATCGCACCGGAACTCGAGGCGCGGCGCCCGCTCGGCAGTACCGATATGGGCAATGTCACCAACGTCATCCCCGGCATCCATCCGGTGATCGGCATCGATGCCGGTGGTGCGGTGACACATCAGCCAGGCTTCGCCGCGGCCAGTGTCAACGCCTCGGCGGATCGCGCGGTCACCGATGGCGCGCTCGCGCTCGCGCGTACCGCTATCGCGATCGCGCGCGATGAAGTACAGAGAGACAGGTTGTTGGAACGTCTGGTTCGACGACAGGAGGAAGTTCGGTGAGCACAACCGGCCGATCGTCGGCGCATGCGGAAGGGAGCGCGTGTGCGACCACGGAGGGCCCGGGGGGCGCGGGAGTGGCGGATATGAGCGGGTCGGAGGTCGTCGACGCGTGGCTGGCCGAGCACACGGTCGATCTGATCCAGTGGCGGCGGCACATCCACGCCAATCCAGAACTGTCCCGCACCGAATTCGCCACGACCGAGTTCATCTCGACGTGGCTGACCAAGGCCGGGTTGACACCCCAGAAGATGCCGGGCGGCACCGGTCTGATCTGTGACGTCGGCCCCGTCGACGCCCCGCGCATCGGTCTGCGCGCCGATATGGACGCCCTGCCGTTACAGGAGTTCACCGGACTCGGCTTCGCCTCGACGGTGCCCGGAGTCTCGCACGCCTGCGGTCACGACGCCCACACCGCGATCCTGCTCGGCACCGCGCTCGCGCTGGCCGAGATCGATCTGCCGGTCGGCGTGCGGTTCGTCTTCCAGCCCGCCGAGGAGGTCATGCCGGGCGGAGCCATCGACATGGTCGCGGCGGGTGCGATGGAAGGCGTCGACCGGATCTTCGCCCTGCACTGTGATCCTCGTCTCGAGGTCGGCCGGATCGGCATCCGGGTCGGCGCGATCACCTCCGCCGCCGACACCGTGGAGTTGGTACTCGATTCCCCCGGCGGCCACACCTCGCGCCCGCACCTGACCAGCGACCTGGTCTACGCCATCGGCACCGTCATCACCGGCCTGCCCGGCCTGCTGAGCCGTCGCATAGACCCCCGCACCAGCACCGTGATGGTCTGGGGCGCCGTCTCGGCGGGCAAGGCCCCCAACGCCATCCCTCAGACCGGCATGCTCACCGGCACCGTCCGCACCGGAGATCACGCCACGTGGTCGCTGCTGGAGCCGATGGTCAACGAGATCGTCGACGGCCTACTCGCTCCCACCGGCGTGCGCTACCAGCTCAACTACCGCCGCGGCGTCCCCCCGGTGGTCAACGACGAGCACTCCACCCGGATGTTCGAGGACGCCATCCGCGCCCTCGGCCCCGACGCCCTCGCCGACACCCCCCAATCCGGCGGCGGCGAGGATTTCTCCTGGTACCTCGAAGAGGTACCGGGCGCCATGGCCCGCCTCGGCGTCTGGTCCGGCGAAGGCGAACAACTCGACCTGCACCAGGCCACCTTCGACCTCGACGAACGCGCCCTCGCCGTCGGCGTCCGAGCCCTGAGCAACATCATCCTGCAAGCAGGATGAACAACACCCGCCCGGAGCGCGCCGCCCACCAGTAACCCGCCCGGCGCGAGCCTTACGAGCGCCCGTTCGCGGCCGTCTCGCGTCCGAGCGGTCGAGACAATGCGACGCAGTCGCGAGTATCGACCGCTCGGACGCGAGACAAAAGGGGCCGCGAACCCGCGGCCCCGGCCGCCGAGAATTCAGCTGAAGTTTCCCGGCCCTACGTTGCGGCTGTTCCTGGTTCGCAGCGCGTGCACGTACTCCGCTGGCGCGCCTGCTTTTTCGGCCGCGTCGGCCATCACGCCGATGTATCGGGCGGAGGGTAGTCCGCCTTCGTAGGCGTCGAGGACGTACAACCACGCCAGGCGCGGTTCGGTCCCGCTGCCCGGGCTCGGGGTGACGCGTAGCCGGATCTTCTTGTGGATTCCGAAGTCCGAACCTTCCCAGCGGTCCAGCCTGTCCTCGTCCTCCGGCGAGACGTCGTAGAGCACGACGAAAACCCGGGATCCTGGTTCCTCGACGACCGTCGCCAGCGGTCCTTCCCACCCGATGTCGTCGCCGGCGAAGGTGAGTCGCCAGCCCTCCAACCAGCCCGTTCCGGACATGGGGGAGTGCGGACAGCGCTCGAGCATCTGGGACGAGTCCATGTTCGACCCGTAGGCGGCGTAGATCGGCACGGTGAAAGGGTAGCCAATAAGATCGGCGGATCGCTCATATCCCGCCCAGAGTGCCCTGTGCGAGTGTCATCTGTTGCCGCGTTCGATGGTCGCGCGCGTCTGATGAGGTCGAGTCGGCAGTGGTTGCCGGGTGCTCGCCCGATAACGTTGTCTGTGCGCCGGAGATCCCGGTCGACAGCCCAAGCGGAGGTGTTCATGACCCGCATTGCCATCATCGGTGGCGGTCCCGCCGGTTACGAAGCGGCGCTGGTCGCGGCCCAGCACGGCGCCGATGTGACGCTCGTCGACCGTGATGGCATCGGCGGTGCGTGCGTGCTGTGGGATTGCGTTCCGTCGAAGACGTTCATCGCCTCGACCGGGGTGCGCACCGATCTGCGCCGCGCCAAGGACCTGGGCATCACGCTGGATCCGAGTCAGGCTGCCGTGGAGTTGCCGGAGGTGAACTCGCGGGTGAAGGCGCTCGCGCTGGCGCAGTCCTCCGATATCCGGTCCAAATTGCAATCGGCGGGTGTGAGAGTTGTCTCCGGTCGCGCGCGGATGACCGAGCCCGCCGTCGGACTGTCGACGACGCACCGGGTGTTCGTGTCGCGTGGCGAGGGTGGTGAGCGGGTGCTGGAGGCCGAGGTGGTGCTGATCGCCACCGGTGCCAGTCCCCGGGTGCTGCCGGGCGCCGAACCCGACGGTGAGCGGATCCTGAACTGGCGTCAGCTCTACGACCTGCGCGAACTCCCGGAAACGTTGGTGGTGGTCGGTTCCGGTGTCACCGGCGCCGAATTCGTCTCCGCTTATACGGAATTGGGCGTGCGGGTGAAATTGGTCTCCAGTCGTGACCGGGTGCTGCCCGGTGAGGACGCGGACGCGGCGCTGGTGCTGGAGGAGGCGCTGGCCGAGCGCGGTGTGGAACTGGTCAAACACGCGCGAGCGGACGCGGTCGAGCGCACCGCCGACGGCATCGTGGTGAAACTCTCCGACGGTCGCACCGTGACGGGCACGCACGCCCTGATGACCGTCGGTTCCACGCCCAATACCGACGATCTCGGCTTGGACCAGGTCGGTATCGAGTTGGATCGTGGCGGCTATCTGCGGGTCGACCGGGTGTCGCGTACCTCGGTGCCCGGTATCTACGCCGCGGGCGACTGCACGGGCCTGTTGCCGCTGGCCTCGGTGGCCGCGATGCAGGGCCGGATCGCGATGTATCACGCGCTGGGCGAGGGTGTCAGCCCGATCCGGCTGAAGACGGTCTCCTCCGCGGTGTTCACCCGCCCGGAGATCGCGACGGTCGGCGTGAGCCAGACCGCCATCGACAACGGTGAGACCCCGGCACGCACGGTGATGCTGCCGCTGAACACCAATCCGCGCGCGAAGATGTCGGGGCTGCGCAGGGGTTTCGTCAAGATCTTCTGTCGCCCCGCGACGGGTGTGGTGATCGGCGGCGTCGTCGTCGCGCCCATCGCCTCGGAGTTGATCCTGCCGATCGCGCTCGCGGTGCAGAACAACCTCACCGTCAACGATCTGGCCCAGACGTTCTCGGTGTATCCGTCGCTGTCGGGTTCGGTGATCGAGGCGGCGCGCCAGTTGATGCGTCATGACGACTTGGATTGACACGGGTCCGCCCCCTCGGTAGCGATGCTCCGAGTGTGCTTGTTACCGGCTGGGATTCATCGCGTTGCCTGTCGGCCGAACATATGGTTGACTCCGGGCAGGGATGCGATCGGGCGGCGGTCGCTGGTTCTGTCGTGGGGGGAAGCTTCTTTCCAAACGGGAACGGCGAACAGCCCGAGGGTCGTGCTACGACGACCGCGTGTCTCGTCAGGGACAACTGAGTGCGACCGCGTGCGGCCGCACCCGAAAAGGGGAATTGCGAAAAGTGAAACATCGTAAGCCGAGTCGGGCGCAGCGAACGATGGCGGGGACGTCGTTGCCGCTGGCCGCCGCGGCAGCCGTGGCTACTCTTCTCGCGGCGCCCGCGGGGGCGGTTCCGAACGATCCGACCACGCCCACCACTCCCGCCCCGGCCCAGCCGGGTACCGAGACGCCACCGGAGACGCCGACCGAATCCGCGCCGGGGACCGCGAAACCCGATCCGGCCAAACCTGAATCGAAGCCGACGCCCAGCCAGCCGGGTATCACCACCCCGGATCCGGATCAGGTCATGCCCGATCCGAAGAAGGATCCGAAACTCGCGGCTCCGACGCAGCCGGGTGTCACCACCC
>NZ_JAFMPL010000103.1:0-29263 GCF_019038455.1 Nocardia noduli | reverse complement strand
CGCCATGGTCGACATCGTAGAGTTCAGCCCGGTATTCGCCGAGGCCGCCGACTCGCGCTTCCACCACGTCAACGGAATCTGGAACTCGCGCAAGCCCACCGAGCTCCTGGCCCGCGAACGCGGGCACACCTACCTCCGTCCCGCCGACGGCGGTGTCACCCACGAGGAGGCCGACGAGGCGCTGGCGAGCGCGGACGCGTTGATCCTGGCCCCGACCGTCGCCGCGGCCACCGGGATGTGGCAGCCCGCCGACGGCGAGGAGGCGGGCAGGCTCATCGGTCACCGCGTGCTCGACCGGATCGCGCGGCGGCGGCCCGATCTGCATATCGTGCTCGTCTCCCATTTCCTCGTCGGCCACGGCGTGACCCACCGCAATGCCAAGCCGAACACCTGGAGTCTGCGGGCGCTGGAGGCGCATCTGCGCGCCGGACCCAATCGATGGACCATCCTGCGGCCCACCTGGCTGTCCACCATTCACGATCCGTCCTACCAGACCAGACTGACCGGCGACCGCCACGCCGACGGCCTGGTCAGCACCGAGAGCGTGGCCGCCGCGGTGCTCACCGCCATCGAGAACCCGGAGGCCGCGAGCGGCCGGACCGCGGCGATCTACAACCTGAGCATCCCCGAGACCGGCAGTACCGATCTCGTCTCCCAATTCGGTGCGCTCGACCGTGATTTCGAAGCGGAACTCCTGTTCGCGGCGGTGACCGAATGAGTCTGCCCGCGGGCCAGCACGAATGGGAAGCCACCTTCGGTCACGACGAACTCGACCGTCCGATACCGCCACGACGGCAACTGCTGGTGTTCGCAGACCTGGCCGACGCGCCCAGCACGGCGGGAGCGGCCCATCTGGAATCGGCGCTCGCGCTGCTCGAGAGCCGCTACTCCTACGGTCCCGACGGCCTGCTCAGCACGGTCGGCTGGGGCACCGCCTGGTTCGACCGGCACACCGAACACCTCGGGCTGATCAATGTCGCGGCGCGGATGTCGCGCTGGGAAGACCCGGCGATCGAGACCCCGCACGCGGTCTTCCATCTCGCCAGTGATCACGCCGAGGTTCTCGACGACGCGTTCGACACCCTGTTCGGTGACGGACCGAACGCGCAGGGGCAGTACCTGAAGGCGCAGAGCGTGCGGCGCGGATTCGTCGGCGCGGGGCTGCCGAGCGAGGCGCTGCCCGAACTCGGGATTCCGCAGCACTCACCGCTGCTCTTCGGATTCCACTCGATCCATCGCGGAAATCAGGCCACCGAACAGTCGATCACCATCGGTGACGGACCCCTGGCGGGCGGTACCACCGCGCACGTCAGCCGGATCGAACTCGATGTGGAGCGCTGGCACGCCAGAAGCCGCGACGCGCAGGCCGCGCTGTTGTACGCGCCGACCGTCACCGCGGCGCAGGCCGAGAAATTCGCCGACGACGCGCCGAGCGACTACCAGTCCTACGAGCAGACCGCGCGGTCGCACGGCATCGTCGGCCACGCCCAGGCCGCCGCCCGAGCGCGGGTCGACAACGTGCCGGTGATCAACCGCCGTGACTTCGCCACCGTCGATGACGGAAAACCCGGCACGCATTTCGTCGCCCTGCAACGAGAGTTGCGTGATTTCAACAACACTCGCGCCATCATGAACGCCGCGGACGGTCCGGGTTACCACCGTGCGGTAGGAGCGCGCAGGCGCAACGGCATCAACGCCTTCTTCGACGTCACCCATCGCGCCACCGTCGGCATTCCGCCGCGCGCGTCGCGCGCCTACCCGTACCTGAGGAGCTGAGCGATGGTCGCTCCGAACGATATTCGCGCCGACGAGGTCATCGACCGGGATTCGGTGGACGCGCTGCGAGAGATCCTGGACGATCCCGCCATTCCGGTAGCGACCACCGCGGTCGGGCCGGGAGCACGGATCGGCGCGGTGCGCGAAGCCGTGGATCACCTCACCACGGTCGGCGCGCTCGCGGTGGCCGCGCATTCCGCCGACGCGGGAGCACGGCTGCTGTCCACACTCGCCGACGTCGACGCGGGGCTCGCCGACACCGTGCAATGGCATATCGCGCTGTCCGGCTTGCTCGCCGGTCTCGAACCGGGCCGGGCCCGCAACACGCTGCTCGGCAATATCGGTCGCGGTGATGTGCTGACCTGGGCGCACACCGTGCGCGGATGGTCGTGGTCGGAGGGCGCACCGCCACACGCCGACGCCCCGATCGGTCACGCCGAGGGCGAACTCGAGATCGATCACTATCCCGGCCTCTACGACTACCTGCTCGTGTGGGAACCGACGGGCGGTTCGCTGATCGCGGTACCGACCTATCGCGACCGGATCTCCTGGGAGCAGACCGTTCCGGCGTCCGGGCGACCGGTGACCTGGGTGGTGCGTCTGGCCCGCACCACTTTCCACGTCGACGACCTCATCCCGCTCGACCGGCATCCGCGCGAACTCGCGAGCTGGCGCGAGCCCATCCACCCCGCACCGACATCAGAAGGAGCTCATTGACATGCCCGCACCGAAACTCGTTCGACGGCTCGCGGCGGCCGTGGCCGGACTCGTCCTGGTCACCACGGCGGTCGCCTGCGGATCGAACGGGGGACCGGGCGCCGCGGCCGGCGGCCAACCGCGCCGCGGCGGCGACGTCATCTTCCTGGAGAACGGGGAGTTCACCGGCTTCGCCCAGCAGGATCTGCGGACATGGCAGACCTCCTCGGTAGCGGTCAATCTGTTCGACCGGCTCCTGTACCTCGATCCGGAAACCGGCAAGCTGGCTCCGTGGCTGGCCACCGCGTGGACGGTGAACGACAATTTCACCGAAATCGAGCTGACGCTGCGAACCGATGTCACCTTCAGCAACGGGACTGCGCTGACCCCCGCGGTCGTCGTCGCCAATCTGAACCACTTCGGGTTCGGTGACACCAAACGCGGCATCACTCCGTCGCGTCCGCAGTTCGCCCGTTACGCGGGGTCGGAGGCGATCGGGGCGGACAAGGTGCGCATCCGGCTCAGCGAACCCGACACCGGATTCCTCAACAATCTCGCCGACCTGCGGCATTCGATCGTGGCGCAGTCCACGATCGACCTCGGCTACGAACAGGCCTCGGAACTGGAGAACGCGATCGGTAGCGGTCCGTTCACCTTCGCCTCCGAGAAACCGGGCAGCGAGATCAAGATCGTCCGCCGGGCCGGATACAACTGGCCGCCCGGCACCGCCGACCACACCGGCGAGGCCTATCTGAACTCGATCACCTACATCATCTCGAGCGAGGGTGCCTCACGAACGGGCCTGCTGCTCTCCGGTCAGGCGCACGCCGCGCGCGACGTGCTCATCACCGACGAGAAGCAGTTGCAGAAGCGTGGTTTCCACTACTTCGGCGCACGCCCGTTCGGCGGCGTCCGCGACCTGGAGATCAACCCGACCGCCAACCCGCTCATCGCCGATCTGCGTGTCCGGCAGGCGATTCTGCACGGCATCAACCGTGCCGAACTGATCGAGGGGCTCTACAACGACAACTGGATCGCCGCCAAGGGACTCGTCCAGTCCAACACCCCGGGTTTCGTCGATATCGGCGCGCAATACGGTTTCGATCCGGCCCGCGCGAACCGGCTGCTCGACGAAGCGGGCTGGACGGCCAAGGGCGCCGACGGGATCCGGACCAAGGACGGCACCAGGCTCTCGTTCCGGGTGTATCCCGAATCGCAGTGGGTGGTACCGATTCCGGACGCCGAGCTGATCGCGATCCAACTCGCCCGCATCGGCATCCAATTCGAGATCGTCAAGGTCGACCGCGCCACCTACACCGCCCAGGTCGCCAAGCCCGACAATCCGTTCTCCTGGGGGCACACCACGGCCACCGATATCAATCAGCTGTGGAACCGCTACCGCTCCAAGGGGGTCGGCGGACTCGCCGATCCGGCCTTCGACAAGCTGCTCGACACGATCAAGACCATCCCGGTCGGCCCGCAGCGCACCGAGGCGGTGGGCGCCGCGCAGCGCTATCTGCTCGACAACGCGCTGATCGTGCCGTTGCAGGAGACCCAGCAGTCCTTCGTCACCGCCCCCGGCCTCCAGGGATTCATCCCGGAAACCCTGGGCCGGTCGTACTTCTACGACGCCTGGCTCGACGAGTGACACCGCGCTAGGCATTCGACAGCACCCGCCCACCGACGCCTTCCACCCATTCGAGGAGAACCCGACCATGACCGCAACCACCCGACTTCGGCGCTTCGCCGGTGCGCTCGTCGTAGCCGCGCTGACGGTGACCGCCGCGGCGTGTAGTGGCGCACGGTCGGGTTCGGGAGGCAGTGGTCAGCCGTGAGCAGACCGATCCCGTCCTCGTATCCGCGCTACCTCCTGGCCCGCGCGGGCCAGGGCCTGGTGGTGCTCGCACTGTCCTACCTGGTGGTCTTCCTGCTGCTGTTCTTCCTGCCGGGAGATCCGATCAGCGCCCGCCTCAACGACCCCGATTCGAACTATTCCCCCGAGCAGGTCGAACAGCTGCTGACCTACTACGGCATGGACCAGCCGCTGTGGGTGCAGTTGTGGCACGCGGTCCGACGGTTGGCGCAGGGCGATCTCGGCTATTCGCTGACCACCGTCGAACCCGTCGGCAGGCGTATTCTCGACGCGCTCCCGTCCACCGTCGAACTGGCCACCATCACCCTGGTCTTCTCGGTGGTCCTCGCGCTCGGACTGGCCGCGATCGCCACCGGCGCGCCCTGGGAGCGGGTCCGCCGTTTCACCACCGCGATTCCCGCCGCGCTGCTCTCGGTCCCGACCTTCGTCGTCGGACTGCTGGTACTCCAGGTGTTCTCCTACAACCTCGGCCTGTTCAGCACCTTGCAGGCCGACGGCTGGAGCGGGGCGATACCGGCGGCCGCCGTCCTGGCCCTGCCGGTGTCGGCCCCGGTGGCGCGGGTGATCATCGAGAACGCGCAGGAGGTCCAAGGGGAGCCGTTCGTCACCTTCGCCCGATCCAAAGGGCTTGCCGGACTGCGTATTCTCTTCGCGCACGTGGCCAGGCCCTCGGCGCTGCCCGGCGTGACCATGCTCGGTCTCGCGGTCGCCGAACTCATCACCGGCTCGGTCATCGTCGAAGCCATCTTCAACCGTCACGGCGTCGGCTCGGTGATCGAATCCGCGGTGTCGAGTCAGGATTCCCCGGTACTGCTCGGGGTGATCCTGCTCGCGGCAGGCGCGATCGTCCTGGTCAATCTCGCCGTCGACCTGACCTACCCGCTGCTCGATCCGCGACTGCGCGGCAGATCCGCCATCTCGGTCACGGGTTCCGATGTGAAGGTGCCGTCATGAGCGCTCCCACCCTCGAAGACGACAACGCCGGGGCCGTCACCGACGATCCCGGGGCGACAGGCCGTACCGGGCACGGGACCGCGATCCGGAGTCGGCTCACACCGACCGCGGTGATCGCGGGCGTGGTCATCGCGCTGATCCTGCTCGCCGCGGTGGCACCCGGACTGCTGAGTACCCACGACCCGTATCGGGAGCACCTGAACGAGGTACTGCTCGAACCCTCGGGCACGTATTGGCTGGGGACGGACTACCTGGGACGCGACATCTACTCGCGCGTCGTGCACGGCACCGGCATGTCGGTGGTGAGCGCGCTGCTCGCGGTGGTGATCGGTCTGCTCGTCGGCTCGGCCGTCGGCCTGGTGGCGGGCCACTATTCGGGTACACCGCTCGAGGGTTTCCTGATGCGGCTGGTCGACGCGCTCATCGCCATCCCCTCGCTGCTGCTGTCGATGGCGATCGTGGTGGCGCTGGGCTTCTCGACGATCAACGCGGCCATCGCCGTCGGCGTGTCCTCCGTCGCGGTCTTCGCGCGGTTGATGCGGTCGGAGGTGCTGCGGATCGAGAATCTGCCGTATCTGGAGGCCGCCGAACTGGTCGGCGCGCGTGGCCGGTCCCTGATCGTCTCCCACATCCTGCCCAACGCGTGGGCCGGTGTGCTCGCGCTGTCGGTACTGCAATTCGGCGCGGCGATCATGTCGATCGCGTCGCTGGCCTTCCTCGGCTACGGCGATTCGCCGCCCTCGCCCGAGTGGGGCGTGCAGGTCGCCGAGGGCAAGAACTACGTGTTCTCGGCACCGTGGATGGTGGCCGTGCCCAGCGTCGCCGTCGTCGTTTCCGTCGTCGCGTTCAACCGGCTGAGCGCTTTCATCAAGGAGGTGAGTACCGATGAGTGATCCCGGTGCGCACGCGGCCGCGCTGCTCTCGGTCGACGGTCTCGGCGTGGGATATCGGCAGCGGGGACAGGTGCGCCATACCGTGGTCGACGTGTCCTTCGTCGTACCCGAAGGCTCGGCGACAGCGCTGGTGGGGGAGTCCGGTTCCGGCAAGTCGACCATCGCGAACACCGTCCTGCGCCTGGCCCCACCCAACGCGGTGGTCGAGTCGGGCGATATCCGCTACCGCGACGAATCGCTGCTGACGGCACGCAATCGACGGTTGCGCGCGTTGCGTGGCAGCGAAATCGCCTACATACCACAGGATCCCGCCAACTCGCTGAATCCGGTGCGCACCATCGGCAGTCAGCTGCGCGAGACCCTGCGCGTCACCGCCGCCGTACCGGCCGACGAGATCGCGGACCGGGCCGCGGCGCTGCTCGCCGATGTCGGAATACCGCGACCGGACGAGGTCGCCCGTCAGTATCCGCATCAGCTGTCGGGCGGAATGTTGCAGCGGGTGCTCATCGCGTCGGCGATCGCGGCCGGGCCCGCGCTGCTCGTCGCCGACGAGCCGACCTCAGCGCTCGATGTCACGGTGCAGCGCAGGGTGCTCGATCTCATCGATCGATTGCGCGCCGAGCTCGGGCTGAGCCTTCTGCTGATCACCCACGACCTCGCCTTGGCGCGAGAACGGTGCGACGAACTCGTCGTCCTGGAACGCGGCCGGGTCCGTGAGGCCGGTCCGGCGCAGGTCGTATTACACCGTCCGCGCAGCGAATACACGCGACGGCTGCTCGCCGACGTGCCCGCGCTCAATGCGGACAAATTCGCTAAGGCCACCGTCTCGGAGACGGCCGCGATCCACGCCCGGTCGGAGAACCCGACGCCGGTCGTCGAACTGTCCGGCGTGACGAAGGTCTTCCACCGGCCGGGCGGTGATCTGGTCGCGCTGGACCGTGTCGGCCTGTCGGTGGCGAAGGGAACGACACACGCCATCGTCGGTGAATCCGGTTCGGGCAAGACGACGATCGCGCGGTTGGTGCTCGGTCTCGAGCGGCCGACGGCGGGCGAGGTACTTCTCGACGGCACCCCGCTGGACTATTCCGACCCCGGCGCCCTGCGCGCCGCGCGACGACGGATTCAACTCGTCTACCAGAACCCTTTCGTCTCGCTCGATCCCAGCTACACGGCGGCGCGGTCGGTGGCCGAACCGCTGTTGCGCCACGGAATCGGCACCCGCGCCTCCCGGGCGGCGCGAGCCAGGGAGCTACTGAACCTGGTGGGTCTGGGCGACCGGACCCATGATTCGTTGCCCAGGCGGCTCTCGGGCGGACAGCGGCAACGGGTCGCGATCGCCCGGGCGTTGGCGCTCGAACCCGAGGTATTGGTGCTGGACGAGCCGACCAGCGCGCTCGACGTGTCCGTGCAGGCGCGAATCCTCGAACTCGTGGTCGATCTGCAACGCGAACTCGGGTCGACCTATGTGCTCATCTCGCACGACCTCGGCGTCGTGCGCCAGATCGCCGACACCGTCACGGTGCTGCGCCACGGCGTCGTCGTCGAATCCGGTTCCGCCGCCACGATCTTCGCTACACCCACCGACGACTACACGCGGGACCTGATCGAGTCGGTTCCCGGATGGTCCGCCGCCGAGGGCCGCGTCGCGGTCCCGGTCTGAACACGGCCGAAACACCCAGAGCAGGAGATGACGATGTCAGCACAGAATACGAATGGCGTGACAGGGGCGGACGCGGCAGCGGTGACCGATACCGAACTCCTCGAACGATTCCGGCCGGTCTTCGACAGGATCGCCGAGGGCGCGCTGGATCGCGAGACCACCCGCAGGATTCCCCTCGAAGAGGCGGGGTGGCTTCGTGACCGGGGTTTCGGCGCGTTGCGGGTGCCGCGCGAACTCGGTGGCTCCGGTGCCACGTTGCGCCAGTTGTTCCTGTTGCTCATCGAACTCGGCGCCGCGGAATCCAATCTCGTGCAGGCGTTGCGCGTGCATTTCCGATTCACCGAGGACAGGTGGCGCGAACGTGACACCGAGCGCGGACAATTGTGGCTGCGCCGGATCGGCGAAGGCGCGATCGTCGGCAACGCCAGTAGCGAGCGGTCGGGCAACGTCCGCGGGCAGACCAACACCACCCTCCGGAAGCAGGGCGACAAACTCCTGCTCAACGGCGTGAAGTACTACAGCACCGGCAGTCTGTACTCCGATTACATCTCGGTCGCGGTCGTCCGCGACGACGGTGAACGGGTCACGGCCCTGGTTCCCAGCACGGCCGAAGGCGTGCAGCTGCTCGACGACTACTCCGGTTTCGGTCAGCGCACCAGCGCCAGTGGCACGTCGACGTTCACCGACGTCGAGGTCGACCCCGACGCCGTCATCGCGTTCGACCGGGTCTTCGCCGGGCAGGTGGCGATCGTGCAACTGGTACACCTGGCGACGCTGGCGGGGATCGTGCGCCGCGCGGTGGACGAGACCGCCGGATTCGTTCGTCGCCGCCGCCGGTCCTACAGCCAGGCGAGCGCCGACCTGCCCCGCGAGGATCCCCAGGTCCAGCAGGTTCTGGGCCGCGCCGACGCGGTGGCCCACGCCGCCGCCGAGATCGTGCTCGGCGTCGCCGCCGCTCTGGATCGTGCCTCGGACGCCCGTTTCGCCCTGCGCACCGCGGCGCGGGAGCAGCGCACGCCGGAGGCCGAAGCGCGGGTGCGAGCCCTCGAACTCGACGCGGAACTGAACGTCTACCGTGCCCAGACGACGGTGATCGACCTGGTATTGCGCACGACCACGGAGATCTTCGAAGTCGGCGGCGCGTCGGCGCTGGACGAGAGCCTGCACTTGGACCGGCACTGGCGCAACGCCCGAACGCTGGCATCCCACAATCCGGTGATCTATCGGGAACGGCAGCTCGGTGACTACCTGCTCAACGGCACCGAACCGCTGAATCAGCCTTCGGTCGGCGAAGCGCCCGGTCTGGCCCCCGCCGCCGACGATTCCGCTCCCGCGCTGGTCGTCGTCTCCTGAGACTCGGCCGTGCGGCGGGAAAACCCTTGCCGCACGGCCGATTTCGAGCGCAAGATCAGGAAGCGGCGTCGAGGCCGGTGGTCAGCACATCCTCGGTGACGTTCTCGATCCGGTCCCGTGCCAATTCGCGCAGTGTGCGCATCACCAGCGACACCGCCGGATTGCGCAGCGCCCCCTCCCGGTGCACGGCGGTGACCGTTCGGCCGCCGAAACCGACGCCCTCCACCACGATCTGACGCATCGTCGGCGGAACCGACAGTCGAGGCACCAGTGCGACACCGACACCCGTCGCGGCCAGCTGGCACATATTCGGAGCACCGACGACGCGATGTTCGACCTGCGGCACGAAGCCGGACTTCTCACCCAGCCGAACCAGCGCTTCGGCCAACCCGGAGTCCTGCGGACCGGTGATCCACGATTCCTGCGCGAGCGCCGCCGCGCCCACGGTGCGGATGTGCATGTGGAATTTGCGTGGGGCGAGCAACACGAGCGGGTCGTATCCGAGGTCGTGGCTGTGCAGTCCGGCCGTCGCCGTGTCGGCGCGGAAGCTCAGGCGCGAGGTCAGCGCGATATCGATATCGCCCTGGCGCAGTGAACGCAGTGAATTCGGGCTGTCGGCCTGGAGGATGCGCAGCTGGAGTTCGGGCTGTTCGCGGCCCAGCTGTTCCAGCAGCGGCGCGGCCAGACTCGCGATACTCGTCTCGAAACCCGAGATGGACACGCGCGCGGCCGATTTCTCGTGCGTGACGGCGACGGCGCCGATCGCCTCGTCGACCACGCGCAAGATGGTGCGCGCGTGCTCGACCAGCACCTCGCCACCCGGTGTCAGGCGCAGCGTGCGGCCGTTGCGGCGGAACAGCACCGCGCCGACTTCGTCCTCGAGTATGCGCAATTGCGCCGACACCGCCGAACTGGTGATGTTGCGGCGTTCGGCGACAGCGGTCAGCGTGCCCAATTCGGTGAGGTCGCACAACAGCATGAGACGACGGAAATTGAGCATCACGCGCTCCCTGGCTTCGAAAAGGAAGTCCTACCGGTGGGGGCGACCGTCACCCCGTCGAAGGTCGTGCGACGAGCCGTGATCGGCTTTCCCACAGCCGATCCGGAGTACGCGGAAGCGCCCATGGCTGGATCATGCCGCAGCCCGAGGTGCCTCACCAGGGTTGCGTCGACCGCTGAACTTAAATGCGCGCTGTCCCGTTCGCAGGTCGGGCAACCTCTCGGCCACGCGGCCAGGACGGCGCCCATCGACCCGCTCGAGAGGCGAACGTCCAGGTTTTCTCACCGTTTTCGTTCGATTCGTGAAGAGGAAAACATTCCTGTGCGCCCGACCTCGGCCCGTACGATTCGACGAACACGCTCGTACGGCGAATGGATCGTATTCGGGAGTCTTCCGCACATCGTCGCTATCCGACTGTCGTTCGGCGACCGAATGTCTGGAATCTGGAGGGCACGAATGGCCGTTGTCATCGGCGTGGAAATCCCGGACGGGCAGCTGGCACAGTTGGCGGCCGCCGGATTCGACAGGGTGCCGGAAGCGATCGACGCGGCGGGGGTCGGCTATGTCGTGCTCGGCGCCGACCGGGCCGACGGGATACCGGGCGCTTCGCTGAGCCCGACGATGGTGGCCACCGTCTTCGGTCGCCGCACCACCGGACTCGGGATCGTCGCCGCGGCGTCCCCGCAACGTGATCATCCCTTCAATGTCGCCCGGCGGCTCGCCTCGCTCGATCACCTGACCCACGGCAGAGCCGGATGGCTGGCCCTGCGCCAGGATCGCGCCGCCGCGCTCGGACTGGACGGCCGCGGCGGCTGGGCGCCGGGGCCGTCGGACGCGCCACGGCTGGCCGACGCGGTCACGGCGGCTCGCGCCCTGTGGCGGACCTGGCCGATCGAATCGCTGCGCACGGGCGACACCGGCGTCCCCGACACGACCCCGGTGCGTTACGCCGACCACACCGGCTTCTTCTCCACCACGGGTCCGCTCAACGTGCCGACGACACCGCAGGGTGAACCCGTGGTGTGGTGGCGCTACGAACCCGGCGACGACCCGCGTGACGTCGGGTCCGCCGATATCGTGATCGTCGCCCCCGAGCATTTGGCGGCGGTGGCCGAACTGCCGGAATCGGTACGCGTGCACGTGCGGCTGGACCGGTCCGATCCCGGATTGCGTTCGCGGATCACCGAATCGGCCGCGAATCCGCGGGTGCACGGCGTGCTCGTCCGGGCGGATCTGTTCGACCTGCGTGGCTTTCTCTCGGGCCCGCTGACCACGCTCGCGCGATCCGGCATCGTCCGCCTCCGGACCGATCACGGTGGAATCCATTCGGGTACAACGAGACCCGGCGCGCGTCCGACACTGCGCGAATATCTCCGGACGCCACGGCGCGTCGAACCCGACCTGAGCCGTCACCGGCCGGTCTTCGCGGGATCGTGAGGGAATGCCATGAGCGACAAGCACGTCATCCTCAATGTGAACGTCCTCGACCTGGGCATCAGCCCGGTCGCCTGGCAACTGTCCGGGCTGCCCAAGGACGCGGTGGTCTGCGGTGACTATTTCGCCGAGATCGGCCGGATCGCCGAGCGTGGGACGCTGGACGCGTTCTTCCTCGCCGACAACCCCGCGCTGCGGGAGAACCCGCGCCTGCGGCCGGGCCGGGCACTGGAACCGACCACGATCCTGGCGACGGTGGCCGCCGCCACGACGCACCTGGGCCTGATCGGCACCCTGTCGACCACCTTCAACGATCCGGTCGAGCTGGCCGAACGGCTGCTGAGCCTGGATCACATCAGCGCGGGCCGCGCCGCGTGGAACGCGGTGACCACCTACAACCTTGCGGCGGGCGGCAATTTCGGTCTCGCCGCGATCCCGGATCGCGGTGCCCGCTATCGGCGGGCCGACGAATTCATCGATGTCGTCGTCGCGCTGTGGCAGGCGGCGGTCGACGGCAGCGCGGTGAACCATCGGGGCGCGCATTTCCAGGTCGACGGCCGGCTGCCGCTCGGTCCGTCACCCCAGGGGTATCCGCTGGTCGTCCAAGCGGGCGGCTCACCCCAGGGCCGCGCCCTGGCCGGGCGGACGGCGAACGCGGTGTTCAGTGCGGAACTGTCGTTGAGCGCGGGACGGGAACACTACGAGCAGGTCAAACGGACCGCGACCGAATTCGGCCGATCGCGCGACGATATCGCCGTCCTGCCCGGCCTGATCACGATCATCGGAAGCACCAACGCCGAAGCCGAGGCCAGGTACGCGCTGGCCCGTGAACTACAGGAACCCGGCCACGAATTGTCGCGCCTGGGTGCGGTGCTCGCGCACGACCTGGGACAGTACGACCTGGATGACCCGTTCCCGCCGCACGTGCTCGAGGATCTGGACGACCCCGACGCGTTCTCCGCCTCGCTCGGATTCCGCGAATCCGTGGTGCGCGGCGTCGGCGACCGTGTCGCGGCGACCGGCGGCAGGTACACGCTGCGCGAAGCGCTGCTGGAATTCGGCAACGGCGGACATCGGCGCGTGATCGGGTCACCGGAGGAGGTCGCCGACACCATCGAGGAGTGGTTCCGTGCCGGTGCGGCGGACGGATTCAATCTGATGCCCGATGGATTCCCGTCCGGGCTGGAGATCTTCGTCGACGAGGTGGTGCCGATCCTGCGGCGGCGCGGGTTGTTCCGGCACGAGTACACCGAGACGACACTGCGGGAACGATTCGGAATCGGTCCGGTACACGCACGCGCGGTCGTGCCCGCACACACGTGAGCGCGGTGTCGGGCCGAGTTGCCTTCGGTCGGAGCGTAATTCACGCCCCGACCGAAGGCTTGGTCCGACGCCTAGTGATCCGGCGTGAATCCCGCCGCGGCGATCCGCCGCCAGGCTTCGGCCTGCACATCCTCCGACAGCGGCCCACGGCGTACCGCGCGCGCGTTCGCGCGGATATGGTCCGGGTTCGCCGAGCCGGCGATCACGGTGCTGATATTCGGATTGCTCAGTTGCAGGCGCAGCAGCAAGCCCGGAACGGAATCGCCGTCGGTGAGATCCTCCAGCGAGACCGACGACGGCTCGACATCCGAACCGGAGGCGGTCGGCTTGGGCCTGCTCAACCCCTGCGCGACCCCGCCGCGGACGATCACGCCCGCCGAACGCTCCCCGGCGACGTCGAGGAACGATTCCAGCGCCCGCTCGAACGGCGAGTACGGGAGCTGGTAGGTCTGGAGTTCCTTGATCGTCAGGTGGGCGGACAGGTGCGGGAGCGCCGACGAGATGCCGATGGCCCTGACCTTGCCCTCGTCCCGCAACCGGATCAACGTCTCCAGCGTCCCGTGCGATTCGAGGACCTCCGGCGACGGGCTGCCGTGGATCTGGAGCAGATCGACACGGTCGGTGCGCAACCGCGTCAGACTCTGCTCGACGCCACGGCGGATATGTTCGGCGCTGTAATCGTGCGGGAGCAGTCCCGGCGGCGCGTCGGGACGGTGCTCCAGCGGGCATCCCGCCTTGGTCGCCAGGATGTACTCGTCGCGTCTGCCGGAGATGGCCTCGCCGATGATCTCCTCGGAGAGCCCGTAGTCGATCGAGGTGTCGATGAAGGTGATGCCCTCGTCGAGCACGGTGGTGAGCGCCTCGTGGGCGACCTCCCTGGCCAAGGGCCGGGGACGACGGTGCACATCGGCGCCACCGCGCAACTCCATCGCGCCGTAACCGAGGAAGGTGACCGGCGGTCCGCCCTCCCACAGGGGGCGCAGCGTGTGCGCGTCACTCGGTGCGTTCACAGATCCTCCGTCTCCGGCGACCGTCGTCGGTCACCGATCCAGTGCGTACACGGGCCTACCCGGCGCGATCGTCGCGCCGGGAAGGTATTGCGTCGAAACGGATTCCGCGCGTCAGGACTCTCGGCGCGGATCGTGGTCGAGCAGGATCACATCGTCGTAGTGGAAGGTCACCGCGTCCAGGGTGAGAACCCAGGCGTGGGCGGATCCGGCATCGCCGTCGGCGGGTTCCCAGCTCAGACCCTGGCGATGGGTCGAGATCGCGACCAGCCCGCCGATGCCGGGATGCCACGCGAGCACCGTGTCGTACAGGCCGGGGAAATCGTCGACGACGATCTCGCCGTGCGCACGCCGCAACGGCCGGACCGAATCCGGCGCGGCCTCGTCCCAATTCCACTGTCGCACAGTGGAAGCGAAGGCGATCAGATCGCCGCGCCCCACATCGCCGAGCACGGCGTTGCGCGCACGGCCCGCCTCCACACCCGACAATGCGCGCACCGCGCCGACATGTCGGTCGAGCACGTCGGCGAGATCGGTGTCCAGGACGGACAGCGCCCTCACCAGATGTGCGCCCGCTTCGGCCGATTCGATCACGGCGGCACCGGCGCGCACCGTCACCAGGTGGTCGAGTGCTTCCCGAAGTCGCGAGATCCGTTGCCCGTCGGGGCCTTCGACGGTGGTGCCGACGGGCAGCGACGGATCGTCGAGTATTTCGCGCAAGGCCACGATCGAGTCCTCGTCGAGGGCTGTCGCGCTCGCGAGGTCGGTGGTTCCGGTCATGGGTTCAGCTCCGAAGGTGCGGGTAGGCGCGGGATTCGCGCGACGGAATCCCGAATGTCGCCCGGCGCGTGACATCGAAGAACGCGTTGATGCCGTTGCGTCGCCTCGCGCCGACCGAGCGGTGGTATCCGGTGCCGTCCGCGGCGTTCATGATCGCGCGCGTGTTGTTGAAATCGCGCAGCTCACGCTGCAACGAGATGAAATGCGTCCCCGGTTTGCCGTCGTCGACGGTGGCGAAGTCACGACGATTGATCACCGGCACGTTGTCGACCCGCGCGCGGGCCGCCGCCTGCGCGTGGCCGACGATGCCGTGTTCGCGCACGGTCTGTTCGTAGGACGCGTAGTCACTGGGCGCGTCGTCGTCGAGCGTCTCCGCCTCGGCCGCGCTCACCGTGGGCGCGTAGAGCAACGCCGCCTGTTCGTCGCGATTCCTGGCGTGCCACCGGTCCACGTCGAGTTCGATCCGGCTGACGTGCTGGGTGGTGCCGCCCGCCAGCGGCCCCGACGGGATCCTGAGCGATTCCTCGGGGGCCTGGTTGCCACGCAGCACGGAATGGAAACCGAACAGCAGGGGTGACGACCTCGGAATGTCGAGATGGGGCAGCGCGTCGCTGGCCAGCCCCGCGCCGACGAAACCGGTGCGGATCTCGCGGACCTTCAGGTGCTGACCGACACCGTCCTCGCCGAACAGGACATCACCGGCCGACTCGAGGATCTCGGGGTGATCGGTGGCGAGGTGGAAGATCGCGTGTGGCGTCTCCAGAACGGGATCCTCCCACCGCGACATCTTCGACGGGACGCCGATCAGGGCGGTGTGCTCGGTGTACTGGTCCCACCAGGTCGGGCCCCAGCCCAGCGTGGTCAGCAGACCGTCGGGACCGTAGGTGTGACGCCGCTCCAGTTCGGCCAGCCGCGATTCCAGCAGCCGCGCGGCGTCCGCGTCGGGATTCTCGACCACGTCGACCAGGATCAGGTGGTGGTAGCGCGGCGGCACCGGACGGCCGATCTCGTCCCGTCCGAATGTCGCCTCCCACTCGTGCTGTCCCGCGGGTAGGCCGCTCATCCCGCCACGGGCTCTCGCACGAACCGGGCTTCGAAATCGGGTACGAGGTCGGCGAATTGGCCCGCGAGGTCGGCGGGGGCGGCGCCGGGGATGCTGAGATTGAAGACCGCGGCGGTGCGCCCGGCCGACACCTCGGGATTCTCGATGGCCGCCAGTACCGCCCGCGCGAGTGATTCGGTGCTGACCAGACCGTCGGCGTACTGGTCCTGGGTCAAACGGATCTGATAGGACGGGTCGTGGGTGGCGGAGAGCCAGGTGGCCCGCAGCACGGTCCACGGGTTGCGTCCGGCACGCAGGTGGGCCTCCAACGCACGCAACGCGAGTGCGTGGATCCTGCGATTGCGGTGGTTCACACCGTGTCCGGTGAGGAAATGTGACAGCAGCACCACGTGGACGTCGGGCCGATCCGCGCTGAGCCGGTCCAGGATCCGGTGGCCGATCGTGCGACCGGCCGTCGGCCCGTCGGTGGGCTGGCGCATCACGCCCGCACCACCGTTGAGCGACGGCGACAGGATCACCGCGTCCGCGTCGGCGACGAGCCGATCCAGTTCGGCCTCGGTGACACCGCCGTCGGCCGGGCGGCGGTAACGGTGTCCGCGCTCGTGCGCGAGCCGTTCGGCGATATCGCGGGCGCCCCAGCCGCCCGCTCGATTCACCAGATGGAACTCGGTACTGGTCGCCTCGGCATACACCGGGCCCAATTCGACGATATCGACCATGACTCCAACCAAACTTCGAGCAGTTTCGCCGATCGTAAGTCGATGACGTGGCTCCGATGAGCTTTAAATTTGCGGAGAGAATAAACCGTGCCGGAACGCCCGCGCCGCTCTACATTTGCAGGCGCGATATCGGCGGCCCGTTCGGTGCTGCCGTCGCATTCGATCCCTCGCAGCGCTCGCACCGACGACATGTCGGGGCCGGAGGCGCTCGTTCACCCGAAAGGGGAGCCATGCCGACCAGTCCCGACACCGTGCACACCGCCGATGTCGTCATCAGCGCCGAGCAATTGCGCGGCAGTCTGGATTCCGAACGCCCCGTGGTGATTCTGGAAATTCGCCGGGAACCGGCTACCGGGGAACAAGTATCGCAAGGCAGACTCCCCGGAGCCCATTCGGTAACCCTCACCACCGAACTCGTCGGCCCGCCTTCGAAAGGGACGGGCAATTTCCCGCTGCCCTCCGAGGAACAGATCCAGGACGCGGTGCGCCGCTGGGGCATCGATCACGACAGTCTCGTCGTGGTCTACAGCCGCGAGGCTCCCGCACTGGCGTCGCGGGCCTGGTGGACACTGCGCTGGGCGGGTGTCCCCGACGTGCGCTACCTCGACGGTGGACTCGCCGCCTGGACCGCCGCCGGCGGTGAACTGAGCACCGCGGCACCCGCCGTGCGCGAGGGCTCCTTCACCGTCGTACTCGGCGGACTGCCGGTACTCGACACCGACGCCGCCGGTGAACTGGCCCGCTCCGGTGTCCTGCTCGACGCCCGTGACGGCGCGAGCTATTCCGGAGATCCCTCCGGTGGCCACATTCCGGGCGCGCCGAGCCTTCCCGCCGCGACCCGTCGGCCGGTACGAGCACGATCGGGTCCGGCCGCGCCGTGACCGATCTCCGAGAGGAGACGCCATGAGCGTCGATCAGGTCACGGCGCCGACCGAACACCCCGCCTACCGGGACTTCGCCGAACTCGTCGGCGCGGTCATCGCGCCGCGCGCGGTGGAGGTCGACGCCACCGAAGTCCCGCGTTCCCATCTCGACGCGCTACGCGAGATCGGCTATTTCGCCTGGTCGGTGCCGCAGGAGCACGGCGGAACACGGATTCCCGTCGCCGTGAAGAACGCCGCGGACGACCTCTTGTTCGGCGCCGATCCGTCGACGGCCCTCGCGCTGACCCAGCACGGCGGACCGGTCGGCCAGATACTGAAATCGAAATCCCCGCAGGCACTGGCGCTGTTGCCGAAACTCGCCGCGGGCGAACGGATCGGCGGCGCCGGATTCGCTCAGATCCGCCAGTGGCCACACCGGCCGAGCACGATCGCGAGGAAGGTGCCCGGCGGGTACCGCATCGACGGTGTCGTGCGCTGGTTGTCCGGCTGGGGTTTCGTCGACACCGCCTGGCTGGGCGCGGTCGACGAACAGAACTCCACCTATGTCTTCGGCGTCGGAGACCTGACCGCACCCGGAGTCGAGGCCGTGCCACTGCGTTTGGCCGCGGTCCAGGGGTCGCGCACCGTCACCCTGACACTGCGCGACTACCTCCTCCCGGACGAATACGTCACCGAGGTGGTCGACATCGAGACATGGAACGCACTCGACGGCTCCGTACACCCCAACGAGCGCGGCAAGCCCGCGGGCGACAAGGGGCCGCGGCTGCCGTCGATCGGCGCGATCGGACTGGCAAGGGCCGCCCTGGTCGACGCGCTCACCGCACATCCCGGCGACCCGTCGCTCATCCGGCTCCGCGAAGAACTCGAGCACGCCGCCATCACCCCTCGACCCGAACCGCAGTGGCGCGCCCAACTGGACGCGCTCGCGGTGCGCGCGACCGCCGCCGGTCTGGTCGCCAGCGGAGGCCAGGGGCTGCTGACCGACAACATCGCGCAGGTGCGCGCCCGCGCCGCGCTGTTCCTCCAGGTCCGCGGGCTCTCCCCGCGGGTCCGTGCCGCCCGCTTCGAGCAATACGTCAACTGAGGTCGATCACCATGTCCGAACGAACCCTGCATCTCAATGTCAATGTGATCGCCTCCGGCGCGCATCCGGCCGCATGGCGGCTACCCGAGGCCAATCGGCGTGCCTTCTTCGATCCGGCCCACTACGCGAACATCGCCAGGATCGCCGAGGCGGGTCTCTTCGACACCGCGTTCATGGCCGACAACTCGTTCCTCCATCCGGACGGCTACCCGAATTCCGGTCTCGACCCGATCGTGACGCTGTCGGCGATGGCCGCGGCGACCTCCCGGATCGGACTCGTCGGCTCGTACTCGACCACCTTCCACCACCCGTACGGCATCGCGCGGACCTTCGCCTCGCTCGATCACCTCTCCGCCGGACGGATCGGCTGGAATGTCGTGACCAGCCGCAACAAGCCGGAAGGTCTGAACTACGGCTTCAGCGACCTGCCCGACCGCGACACACGGTACGGGCGCGCGCTGGAGGCGGTCGAGGTCGTGACCGCGCTCTGGGACAGCTGGCAGCCGGGCGCGCTCGTCCTCGATCCCGCGACCGGAATCGCGGTCGACCGTGACCTGATCAAGCCGATCGACTATGTCGGAGAACACTTCTCGGTCGCCGGACCGTTGCAACTCCCGCCGTCGCCGCAGGGGCGTCCGCTGATCACCCAGGCCGGCGGCTCGGAAGGCGGCCTCGACCTGGCGGCGCGGTTCGCCGACGCGGTGTTCACCTCCGCGCTCTACATCGAGCCCGCCCGCGAGTACTACGCGAAACTCAAGGCCGCCGTCGCCCGCTACGGTCGCTCACCCGACAGCATCGCGATCATGCCGGGGATCAACCCCGTCATCGGCTCGACCGAGGAAGAAGCGCGCCGCCGCATCGCCGAACACGACGAGATCGTCGGACCGGTCGGCGGACAGTTGGAGAAGTTCGCCAAATGGGTCGGTGTCGACCCCGCCGCGCTCGACCCGGATCGGCCCTTCCCGCTGGAACTGCTCGAACCGACCGGCGGGACCTACAGTTCGGTCGGCTTCGACACCGCCGCGAGGCTGTACCTGGAACGCAACCGGCACCGCACCGTCCGCGAACTCGCCGCCGCCGGCCGCCAGGGCCACCGCAATCTCGTCGGTAGCGCCGAACAGGTCGCCGACGATCTGGAAAACTGGTTCCGGACCGGTGCGGCCGATGGCTTCGTCATCCAATTCGACACGCTGCCGGGCGGTCTCGAACTGTTCATCGAGCACGTGGTCCCGCTGTTGCAGAAGAAGGGGATCTTCCGTCGCGAATACGGCGAGAACACGCTGCGCGAGCGGTTCGGGGTGCCGTACATTCGAGCCTGACGGCACCCCTCGCGGGGACGAGATCCCCCGGGCGTCAGAAGAATCCGACGCCCGGGAGATCCGCGTCGTTGACGACGACATCACCGACGACACGGGCCTTGTAGACCGTGGGATTGTGGGAGAACAGCGTCCGCAGGTTGCGCCAGTGCCGGTCCAGATGCACCGACTGGCGCGTCCACGACGCGCCGCCCGCGTCGAACGCCTCCGAGGCGGCCCGCAGCGCGATCTGTTCGACGGCCACCTTGACCTGCGAGGTCTGGAACGATGCCGCGAATTCCAGTGCGTCGTCGGCCACCCCGTGCTCCCAGAGATGGAGTGTCGCCGTGTCGAGCGCGTCGGCGGCCGCGAGTACGGCGGCCTCGACCACGAAGGTGGTGCTCGACAGCGACCCGACGACGGCGAGCAATTGCGGATCCTCGCGCGCCAGTTCGGTATTGCCCCACGAATACGACCGTGTGCGGGTGCGCAACAGCGTCGCGGTCTCGGCCGTCAGCGCGCGCAGCACGCCCGCGCCGATCGCGTGCATCAGCAGATGCGCCTGCGGCGCCCTCGGCTTGCCCGACACCGGTGTGCGGCGGAATTCACCGATCTCCTCGGGCAGGACGAGCACATTGTCCAATATCGTGGTGCCGCTGCCGGTCTCACGCTGACCGACGCCGTCCCAGTCGTCGACGTGGATCACGCCGTCTCGATCGGCCGGTACCGTGGCGCTGATCTGTTGGCCCGCTTCGTTGTTCGCCGAGATCCGGAGATAGTCGGCGTAGGAGCTGCCGGTGCTGTAGAACTTCCGGCCGTTGAGTCGGAAATTCGCGCCGTCGGCGGTGAGCGTGGTGTCGTAGGTGTAGACACCGGGCTGACCCGAGAGTTCCGATTGCGCGCCCGCGAAGATCTTGCCGTCGAGAATCGATCGCAACAGCCCGGCGCCGCGGTCGGTGTCGCGTGTCCGCAAAGCCTCCTCGGTCGTACCCCAGTGTCCGCGAAGGATATGGGGCACATCGGGATCGGCTTCGGCCAAGCGGATGGCGAGCACGAAGAAATCGCGCAGGCTGTATCCGGCTCCGCCCGCCTCCTTCGGTACGCGCACCGCGCCGAGCAGATGTTCCCTGGCCAGCGCGAGCGCCCGCTCCGGGCGCCCGCCACCCTCGGCGCGCCTGCGCGCGGCGTCGACGGCGATCTCCTCGATCACCGCCGCGAGTTCGTCGGAGTCGAGCGCGGGCGGCACACGATCGGTGTGCGTCGCGGTCACGGGATGGTTCAGATGTGTGGTCACAGCGACTACTCCGTATCGTGAGGGTGATCGTCCGGGCTCAGACCGTCAGGTGTGAGCCGGGGACCGATTCGATCAGGCGCCTGGTGTAATCCACCCGCGGATCACCGAGGACCTGCTCGGCGGTCCCCGACTCCACCACCTGCCCGCCCCTGAGCACCGACACCGTGTCGGCGAACAGTTTCACGACGCCGAGGTCGTGGGTGATGAACAGGTAGGTCAGCGAATAGGCCGCCTGGAGGTCGGCGAGCAATTGCAGGATCTCGGCTTGGACGGAGACGTCGAGGGCCGACACCGCCTCGTCCAGGATGACGATCTCCGGCTCGAGTGACAGCGCCCGCGCGATCGCGACCCGCTGGGCCTGCCCGCCGGAGAGTTCACCGGCCTTGCGCTCGGCGTGTTCGCGCGGCAGCCGCACTCCGTCGAGCAGTTCCAGCGCGATCTCGCGCCGCTCACGCCGCCCGATATCCCTGCGGTGCACCCGGATCGGCTCGGTCACCAGATCGGCCACGTCGAAGCGCGGGTTCAACGACGAATACGGATTCTGGTAGACGAATTGCAGGCTGCGGCTCAGCCGTTTGCGGCTCCACTGCTCGGTCTGCCCGAGCAGTCGCACCTGTCCGCTGTCGGCCGCGGCCAGTCCGCCGACGATCCGGGCGATGGTCGACTTCCCCGCACCGGACTCACCGACCAATGCGTGAGTGGTGCCGGAAGCGACGCGGAAGGACACCCCGTCGGCAGCCCGGACCGACCGCTCCACGCCACCGCGGTGGGTGGTGAAACTCTTCGAGATATCGCTGACCTCGATGGCATACTCGGCGGTGCCGCGCACGTGATCACCGGTCGCGGCCCGTGCGAGCCGCGCCGTGTCGAGGTCGATCGGGCGCGGTGTCAGCCGTCCGGTGTGCAGTCCGGGGGCCGCGTCCAGCAGTCGACGGGTGTATTCGTGGCGCGCGTCGCGCAGGATCTCACCGCCGGTGCCCTCCTCCACGGTGGCCCCGTCGCGCATCACGACGATGCGATCGGCGCGGTCGAGCGCGACCCCGAGATCGTGGGTCACTAGCAGGATTCCGATACCGAGTTCCGCGCGCAGGAAATCCAGGTGGTCGAGGATCTGCTTCTGCACCGTGACGTCCAGCGCGCTCGTCGGCTCGTCGGCGAGGAGAAGTTTCGGCTCACCGGACAGCGCGATCGCGATCAGCACCCGCTGCTTCATCCCGCCCGAGAGTTCGTGCGGATACTTGGCGTAGATCTCCTCGGGCGCCGCGAGCCCGGCCAACTCGAGGAACCGAAAGGCCTCGGATCGGATGCGCTGGTTGTGGGCTCCGTTGCCGAAGGGCAGCAACCGGCGTCCGCGCAGTCGGTTGCGCAGCGCGTCCTCGATCTGGCGGCCGACGGGTTTGACCGGATTCAACGAGACACCGGGATCCTGCGGGATGTAGCCGACGTAGCTGCCCCGGTAGCGCGCGAACCTGTTGTGCGACCAGCCCGCGACATCGGCGCTCGCGAGACGGATCTGTCCGCTGATGCGGCAGGTGGCGGGCAGCAGGCCGATCGCCGAACGGATCAATGTCGACTTGCCCGAACCGGATTCGCCGACGATGGTGACCAGCTCACCCGGTGCGACGGTCAGCGAGATACCCGCGACCGCGCGGTGGGGTTGCTCACCGCGGCGTTTGTACCAGATCTCCACATCGGTGAAGGACAGTAGCGACATCAGGACTCCCTGTCCGGCTGCAAGGCCCGGCTGATCCGGTTACTGGCGAGCACCGCGAGCAGGATGACCGCGCCGGGGAACAGCGAGATCCACGGCGCGACGGCAAGCAGGTCACGCCCCTCGGCGACGAGCAGACCCCATTCGGGTTGCGGTGGCGGCGCGCCGAATCCGAGGAAGCCCAGTGCCGCGATCGCCAGAATCGCCGAACCGAATTGCAGGGGGATCAACGAGACCACCGAACTCAGCGAATTCGGCAGGACATGACGCAGCAGAATGGCGAGTCGGGGCGTGCCGATACTGGCCGCTGCCTCGACGAAATCCGCCTGCGTCACCTTGAGGACTTCGGCCCGCATCACCCGGGCGAAATTCGCCACCGACGAGATGCCGACCGCGACAGCGACATTGGTGGTGCCGTAGCCGAGCGCGGCCACCACGACCATCGTCAGCAGCAGGCCCGGAACCGAGAGCAGCACGTCGACCACGCGCATCACGATCGGATCGACGATCCCGCGCACGTAGCCCGCGACCAGCCCGAGCGCCGTCCCGATGAAGAACGCGATGGACACCGCGAGCAGTGTGGCCGACATCGTGATGACGGTCCCGTACACGGTGCGCGTGTAGATGTCGCGACCGAGCCGGTCGGTGCCGAACGGGTGCTCGGCACTGGGCCCGACGAGGATGACGTTCGTGTCGGGAAGATAGGGATCGTTCCAGGTGAGAATCCCGGGCACGACACAGAACGCCAGGGCGGCGAGCACCACGACGACGGCCAGCGTCAGACCGGGCTGGGCCAGCACGGGGTGCAGGACCCCGAACCGACGCCGCGGCGGCTGGGCCGGTGCGGAGACCTCGACGGTGGGCCCGCCGTCGAGGTCGGCCGGTTGCCGATCGGCCCGCGTAGGTTTCTCGAGACTGATGGTCACGTGGTCACGCCCCTCTCGGGCACCGCTCGCAGCCGCGGGTCGATCAGCGGATAGGAGATGTCGACGAGGAAGTTCACCGTCACGAAGCAGAGCGCGACGAACATGACGATGCCCTGGACGACCGGAACGTCCTGTGCCCGAACGGCTTGTTCGGTCAGCCTGCCGATGCCCGCACGGGAGAAGATCGTCTCGGTGATCACCGCGCCCGCGAGCAGTTCGCCGACGATGATGCCGCCCTGGGTCAGTGCGGGCAGGCTCGCGTTGCGCAGCACCTCGGTGTTGATCACGGCGCCTTTGCGCAAGCCTTTGCTGTAGGCGGTCAGAACATACGGCGACGCGTATTCGGTGTGGAAGTTGCGCAGCAGCAGCTGGGCGATCGGTCCGGAGACCGGAATCGCCAGAGCCACAGCGGGAAGTACCAGACCCTTCCAGCCCTGACTGCTGATGGGTGGGAACCAGCCGAGCTGGAACGAGAAGATCTTGATGATGATCAGCCCGAGCAGGAAACTGGGGAACGACACGAGCAGTGGCGGGACGCTCGCGATCAGATTCCGCAGCCACGCCGACCTGAGATAGGTGGCGACCCAGGCGACGGCGAGTGCGAACAACACCGCCACCACCAGGGCGGCTGCCGCGAGGACGACGGTTTTGGGCAGTGCGTCGCCGATCGCGTCGACGACCGGTTGGTCGGTGCTCACCGATGTCCCGAAATCGCCGCGCAGCGCCGCGAGCAGGCGGTCGAGATACTGCCGCCACTCCGGCTCGTCGAAACCGTAGGCGCGTTCCATCTGCGCGAACGCCTGCGGATCGATGGTGGCGCGCTCATCCGGCGGGAAGAGCAATTCGATCGGGCTCGTCGGCAGGAGATAGAGCAGGATGAAGGAGGCCGTGAAGGCCCCCCACACCACGATCAGCGCGCGGCCGAGTTTCAGCGAGACGTAGCGCAGCACGTCACTTTCCGCTCACCCAGGAGTCGACGAACAGCAGTCGGCCCGAACCGTCGAGATAGATATTTCCCACACCCTTGGTCGCGGCGACCTGCGAGGTCTGGAACTGCGGATTGACCAGTACGAACTCTTCGTGGATGAGATCCTGCACGGCCTTGGCCAGCGGGATCTGCGCCGCGCCGATGGCGGTGTCGAGCGCGTTGAAGGTCTTCACGATCCGCGCGCGATCCGGATGGTTCTCCGGGATGACCGCGCCGTTGCCCCGATCCGGATTCAACTGGGTGTTGAGCACCGCCACGTCGTTGCGGGCCCGATTGATATTCGCCAGGTGGAATTCGGCGGTGATCTGCTTGGCGGGAATGTTCTGCGAGTCGAAGACGATCTCGACATCGATGCCGATGGCCTTCAGCGCCGCCTGGGTCGCCTCGTAGGTCACCCGGGCGTCGGGCACCAGGATATTGCCGGTGCCTTTGAGTTTCAGTTTGACGCCGTTCTTCTCGCGGATTCCGTCGGCTCCCGGTTTCCACCCCGCGTCTTCCAGCAGTTTCTTGGCCCGCTCCGGGTCATATTTCAGCGCGCTCTGGCTGTAGTCGACGAAGCCGGGGACTTTATCGGTGAGGACCGAATGGGCTTCGCCCTCCGACGGCGAGAGCAGTGACTTCTTGTATCCGGCCCGATTGGTGGCCGCCACGATCGCCCGCCGGACGTTGATATCGTCGGTCGGCGCCAGGCTGAGGTTGAACTGCCAGCCCAGCGTGAAGCCGGGGACCGTTCGCGAGGTGAGTTCGAAACCCTGTGCGGTGACGACCTTCTCGTCGGTGGGCAAGATGTCGAACGAGGCGGGGACATCACCGGACTGGAGGGCCCCGACGCGCACACTCGCCTCGGGGATCGTGATGAACTCGATCTTGTCCAGGTAGGCCGGTCCGTCGTGCTTCAGTGCGGGCGGGGACCACCTGTAGTCCTCGCGCCGAACGATGACGGTGCGTTCCTTCGGTACGTATTCGGTGACGACGAAGGGGCCGGTGCCGATCACATTGGCCGGATTCAGCCGATCCTTGGCCGAGGATTTCAGGGTGCGGTCGGCCAGGAAGCTGATATTGCCCGTTCCGCTGTGGGCGGTGAGCTGGAGGAAACTCGCGTTGGGCGCGTTGAACAACACCTTGACGACGTAGTCGCTGACGACCTGGGTTTCCTTGTAGGGGCCCAGGTAGCTCTTGCCGTTGGGTTTGATACTCAGCGCCTCGTCGCCGAAGTAGAACTGGTCGAGATTGTTCTTGACCGACCTCGCGTCGAATTTCGTTCCGTCGCTGAAGGTCACATCCTCACGCAGGGTGAAGGTGTATTCGGTGATGGTGTCGTTGTACTCCCACTTGGTGGCCAGCCACGGGCTCAGCGCACCGGTGTCGCGGTCCTGGAACAGGAGCCGGTCCACGATGTTGTTGGAGAAGTTGGCACCGGCGAAGCTGCTGTTGACCTGGGGGTCGATGGACTCGGGCGCGCCGAGCCAGGCGAACTTCAGGGTGCCGCCCCTGACGGGGGTGCCCCCGCTCGTCGTGTTCACGGCGGAGTTGCCGTCGGCGCTGCAGCCAACGAGCAGCAAGCCGCCGACGGCTCCGGCGAGTGCCAGGAAGCCGCGACGACCGGTAGTGGTGGAGATCAGAGAATCGGCCCCAGCTGCAGCCGAACGGAACGCATCGGTCATAATCGGGCAACTCTGACATATTCCCGGTGGCTCCCAGAGGGTTTGGGTCAGGCCAATTTTTACCCTCTACCTGCGTCCCCGCGTCGGTATCGGCGAGTTATGGACATCGGGGGACCGGTGCGGTCGAGGCTATCACCGTCCGGGAATCGACGGCGATCACGACTGTCGCAACCGGCCCGCCGACCCCGAGAAGGTCAGGTGCGGTGTCGGGCGCGCCGGTGGCGATGCAAGACTCGTGACGAAATGTTCAGGCACACCGGCGAATTCACAGCCTCCGGTGGCGAGTGGGCGAGGCGAAGTCACGCCGATGCCCGGCCGCCCGACCCGCGCAATCGTCGGGGAGCGTCGTCCTGGGCGGCGAGGAGTTCGTCGCCGTGGTCGTCGATCCACGCGCCCAGCGCCCTCATCGGCCCCTCGACCAGGCTCGCCCCCAGTTCGGTGAGCGCGTATTCGACACGTGGCGGCGCCTGCCGGTAGCCCAGGCGCTCGATCAGGCCGTGGCCGAGCAGGCGGCGAAGGGCCTCGCTCAACGCCTTGTCGCTGATTCCGCCGATGCCGGTGCGCAGGTCGCCCCGACGGCGTGGGCCCTCGTGCAACGCGGCGAGCACCACCGGATCCCAGGTGTGCGCGAACAGGTCCGTGGCCGCGCGCAACCGGCAGTCGGCGACCAGTTCCTGCCGGTGATCACCCGCATCGCCACCGCATTCGTTACCACTCATCGCCCCATGATCACCCGTCTGTTTCGCACCGATCGGTGCGAATCGGTCCGCCTACCGTAAACCCGGTCAGGGACAGACGACAGGGAGGAGCCACGATGCGAATCGGGATTCTGGGCACGGGAATGATGGCGGCGGCGCTGGGCGGGCGTTGGGCCGTCGCAGGCCACGACATCGCGGTGGCAGGACGTTCGCCGGACAAGGCGCGGGCGCTCGCAGCCGAGTTGGGGCGAGGCGTACGGGCGACCACGGTGGCTGAAGCGACCGTCGGGGCGGACGCGGTACTGCTCGCGGTGGCCTTCGACGGCGTCGAGGAGATACTGCGCGACGCCGAATCCGCTGGGACACTGGCCGGTACGACATTGATCGACCCGACCAACGCGGTCGAGCATGGCGTCGGCCTGCACCGGCTGCCGACCGGCACATCGGCCGCGCGGCACATCGCCGGACTCGCTCCCGGCGCTCACGTCGTCAAGGCGTTCCACCTCTTGCCCGCCACGCACTGGACCGAGCCGACCGCCATCGGCGCCACCGTGCCGATCTGCGGCGACGATCTTGGTGCGCTGCGCGTCACCGAGACGCTGATCCGCGACGCCGGCGCCGAACCCGCTGTACTGGGCGGGCTCGATCGCGCCAGGCAATTGGAAGAGGCGGCGGGTTTCGTCATCGGACTGGTATTCCAGGGATTCGACCCCCGCACCGCGGTCCCGCATGTGCGGGTAGCGGCCCCGACCGTGTGACCGCCCGCCTGCTCGCTGGTATCCGAACGGCGCGCGAGCGCGGCCGGAGTGGCACGGCGCGGGCGATCGCAGGGCCGTGATCGACCTCGCCGGAACGGGGACCGTCGGCGTCGCCGTGATCGGGACGATCTTCGCGGCAGCGGGAATTATCCACAGGTGACCTTCCTCGTCGCCGTGGTGAATATTCCGCGGTACTTCCCGTGCTTTCCGTCGTCATGGTGGCGGGGACAGTGTGTGCCGCGCAATCGCGGGCCGCGGGCGACACGAGAGGAGTCATGTATGTGGCGATTCTGTCGACGGCCGTCGGGACAGTGCCCGTCGCGTGGTTCTCGGTCGGAATGCTCGACGCGGGGTTGTGGGGAATCTGTTGGGGCGTGCTACTCGGCTGGACAGTGCGATCCGCGGCGAGTTATTTCCGTCTGCGGTATATGAACCGTGCGCGAAACACGCTGTGACGGTGGCAGTGTGCCTCGGTCCCGCCGCGGACATGTCATGCCGCGACAGTACTGTCTCCGTCGTGACGCAAGCAGATAGATATGCCCTCTATGCGTGGGGCAATTTCATCAACGAAGTCGGCCTCGATCGGCTGCCCGAATGGCTGGATCCCGACGTGCTCAGTGGCGAGCGCGTGGTCCAGCACAGGGACCTGACGATGTACGAGAGCGAACTCTCCATCGACGGAAGCCAGTCGTTCTACATAGTCGAGAACGACGAGTACGTTCTCGGCCGCGACCTGGGCACGCCGCCGGACGACTGGCGGATCGGCCACCTCTGCGTAGTCACCGACGGCACACTCGACGGCGCCAGGGCGGTCGCCGCGCGCCTCGAGGAGGAGGCGGACCTGTACCGCACCGACGCCCCGGACAGTAACCCGGTCGAGTACGGCGAGATCGTGACCTTCTGGGAAGACGACCACGGTCAGTGGGATATGGCGCTCGTGCGCATCTGAGTCGAATCCATCACCGTCAGAACATCGCTGCCGAAACCGCTCGTGACGGCGGCGGTGTTCTCGAACAGCCCTCGCCTGTTCACTCGGAATAGCTGGCGTCCGTCGATCGCGGGATCGGTCGGTTCTCGACGCAGAGCAGCAGGTCGACGGTACGCGCCGAACCCATGCGGTTCGTCTATGGTGTGGGGGCGGCGAGGCCGCACAGTCAGTTATGCGTGAACAGCGGTACGTTCCGTGGTTTTCTCCACCGAATCGAAAGGCGCTGCATGACAAAGGACTTGACGCAACTCGACCTCCTCGCGGAATTGGAGCCGGTCGTCGCGGAGAATATCGACCGACATCTGGCCACGGCCAAGGACTGGTGTCCGCACGACTACGTCCCCTGGGACGAAGGCCGGAATTTCGCGGCGATGGGTGGGCGGGATTGGGACCCCGGCCAGTCGCGACTGTCGGAGGTCGCCAAGGTCGCGATGATCACGAA
>NZ_JAFMPL010000102.1:0-29291 GCF_019038455.1 Nocardia noduli | reverse complement strand
GCGCCGATCTCGGGGACGGGACCGCGCTGGTGGATCTGGCCTCGGGCGATCCCCGCGACCGTGTCATCGGTGCGCGGCGTTCGCGGCCGCCGGTGCGTCGGCGGCGCGGTGCGGGGTTGTTCGGGCGGGCGAAGGGCAGCCACGGGCGCGGCGGGCGGGGAAATGGTCATGGATGAGACCGATTCGAGCCCGGTCGGGCGAGTGCGGCGGCGTGAGGGCGGTGGCCACCGATGAGTGTGCTGTTTCTGCCCGGCCTGGCGGTGGCGGTGGTGGTCGTCAATGCGGCGATCGTGCTCGCCGCGCCGATGCGCGCTGCGGTCGCCGAGGACGGTGTGCGATCGATGACAGAGCAGGAGTAGTCCACGGTGATCGGATGGGTTTTCGCGGCGATATCGGTGGTGGTGGCGGTGCTCAACGTCGCGCTGGTGGTCGGTGGTCATCGGCCACGGTGCGCGCGGGCGGGGGCGTCGTGCCCGAGCTGCCCGCCGGGTCGGCGGCGGCGTGACACCCCGGCGCGGTTGGCAAGTTCGGGTGGGCGGTGGCGGTCATGAACGAGCCGGTCTCGGCCCTGCCCGATCCGCCGCTGTCGTCGAGCGAGTCGGCCGTGGTGGCGGGTGCGGTCAGTCCGTGGGTGTTGGTGGAGATCACGCGCGATCCGGCGATGCGGTGGGTGCTGGCCGAGGGCGCTCAGCCGCGCCGTTTCACTCGCCTGTCGCGTTCGCGGGTCGCGGGTAGTAGCACTGTGGCACAACAGCTTCCGAGTGCGATCGCCGAAGTCGTGCTCAATCGGGTGCCGTATGTGAAGGTGGCCTATCCGCCGGGTGGCAACCATATGCGGATCATGGTGGTCCCGGTGTTGGGGCCCGCGTCGGTGGATCCGGCGGTGATGGCGGTGCAGGTCTGGGCGGGCCCGCGTGCGCGGGCGACACCGGCGCGTCCGTTGGTGGGCACGATGGTGTGGCAGGTGCTGCGCACCGGTGTGGGACTTACTTCCCCGGCGCTCGAGGTGTTGCTCGATTCCGGTGCTACCCAGGCGCGGTCGCGGTCGCTGCCTGATCTGATGCGCCATTTCGAACAGGTCGAGGACCGGGCGGGATTGTTGGGGTTGTTCGACCCGTCGCGGCCGATGGGCCGCTGGTCGGGAACCGCGGTCACCGCCGGGGTCGCGACCGGTGCGCGCCGGAATCTGTTCCTGGCCGCGCGTTCGGTCGGCCACGGGCCGCATCGGATGGTGCGTGCGGTGGTCACCGACATCACCGACGGTGATCGCGTGGCCGAACCGGCGATCGCGACGCGGGTGATGCGGGCGCTGCCGATCAAGGGCCAGCACGGGATCGGGTTGATCGATGTGCGTACCGGGTTGGTGCACGAGTGGCTGCGTCCCGGGCCCGCGCCGTTGCAGCGCTGGATCGGGGAGCTGCCGGTCGTGCATCCCGACGATGTCGCCGAACTCGCCGCGACCCGCGCCCGGCTGCTCGATGGGGTCGGGTCCGCGAGTGGCAGTTGGCGACTGCGTTTCGACGACACCGAGGCATGGGTCACGGTGACGGCGCAGTGGACGGTGCTGACCCGAGAGCACGCCCCCCAGGCGATGCTCGATATCCGCGTCACACCCCCGGCAGTGGCGGGGGATCCGGACCGATCCCGCGCCCACGGAGGGCGGCGGTCGTGAACATCGTGAGCGCGGCCCGCGCCCCGCCCGCCGACGAGGGTGCACCTGGGAATGGCGTGATCGAGGACGGGCCGATCCCGCAGACACCCCGGGTGCGCGGTCGAGTCCGGCGAGCAACAGCAACAACGAAAGGGGGTCCGAAGAACAGCCGAATGTAAAGGCACACAACATGAGTCAACAATTATCGGACGTGGTCGACGTCGCGATCATCGGTGCGGGTTTCGCCGGGATCGGGATGGCCGTGGGGTTACGTGAGGACGGGATCACCGACTTCGCGATCTTCGACAAGGGCGATATCGGGGGAGTGTGGCGCGACAACACCTACCCCGGATGCCGCTGCGATGTGCCCTCGCACCTGTACTCGTTCTCCTTCGCTCCCTACCGCGGGCGGCTGCGATATCCCGACCAGCCCGCGATCCTGGACTACCTGCACCAGGTCGTCGAACGCTTCGATCTCACACCGCACCTGCGCCTGGGGACCGCGATCGAAGCGGCCCGCTACGACGACGCGACCGGCACCTGGACGTTGACCACTACCGGCGGGGCGCGGATCGGCGCGCGCACGGTCGTGTTCGCCGTCGGTCTGCTGCACCGACCCCACATTCCGGTCCTGCCCGGGCTGGACCGGTTCACCGGCGCGGCCTGGCATTCGGCGCGCTGGGATCACAGCGTCGAGTTGGCCGGGCGCGATATCGCGGTCGTGGGTACCGGCGCCAGCGCGGTCGGGTTCATTCCCGAGCTCGCCGAGCGCGCGCGCTCGGTCACGGTGTATCAGCGCACGCCGACGTGGGTGCTGCCCAAACCCGGGCCGCGGTTCGGTCGGTTGACCGGTGCGGCGATGAAGTACCTGCCCGGGATGCATGCGCTGTATCGGTCGGCGATCTTCCGTGGCGCGGATCTGGTGTTGGCGCCGATCATGACCGGCGGCTGGTCGGCGCGCCCGGCGCGCTGGCTGGCCCGCGCGCACCTGCGCCGCCAGGTCGCCGATGTGCGATTGCGGGCGGCGCTGACGCCCGAGCATCGCCTCGGTGCCAAACGAATCCTGCTGTCGAGTGACTACTATCGCGCGTTGTCACGCGAGAACGTGGAACTGGTCACCGCCGGGATCGAAGAGATCACCGCCGACGCCGTCCGCACCACCGACGGGCGGGTGCGCCGCGCCGATGTGCTGGTGTGCGCGACCGGGTTCCGGGCCAGCGAGTTCCTCGCACCGATCCGGATATTCGGGCGCGGTGGCCGCGATCTGCATCGCAGCTGGGCCGGGGGAGCCGAAGCGGTACTGGGTACCGCCGTGGCGGGATTCCCGAACATGTTCCTCATCGCCGGGCCCTCGACGTTTCTGTCCAGCGGCTCCAACATCGGCGGCAAACAAGCCCAGATCGGGTTGATCCGTGCCGCACTCGCCTGGCGTGAGAAGACCGGGGCCCTCGCGATCGAACCGAGCACCGAGGCGATGTCGCAGTACCGGGGATGGCTGGACCGGAAACTGTCGTCGACCGTGTGGCCCGACGGCGGACCGAGCTGGTACAAGACCGAGCAGGGGCGCACCATCGCTCCCTGGCCCGGCACCGCCGCCGCGTTCGCCCGCGCCTGCCGCCGCGATCCGGCCACGATCTTCGTCCCCGCACCCACCCCAGTCCCGGTGCCGGACGCGGGCGTCGACCGGGGCGCGGCCGCCGTCGGGGTGCCGCGATGAGCAGGCAGAACGCTACCCGGGGACGGGGGACAGCGGTGGTCATCGGCGGCGGGCTGGCCGGCACCCTGGCCGCGTGGGCGCTGCGCGGGGTCGCCGAACGGGTCGTGGTCGTCGAACGCGACCGATACCCCAGCGGGCCGGACTTCCGTGCGGGGGTCCCGCAGGCACGCCACGCGCACCTGCTGCTCGAGGCGGGACATCGGATCATCGAAGAACTCATGCCCGGCATCGGCGCCGAACTCCTGGCGGCCGGAGCGAGCAGGATCGCGATGTCGCACGAGCTGCGCTGGCTGGGACCGGCCGGGTGGATGGCCCCCCACGACAGCGACGTCGCGTTCTACTCCTGCACTCGCCCGCTACTGGATTTCCTGGTGCTGCGCCGCGCCCGCACCGACCCGCGCATCGAGTTCCGGGAGAACACCGACGTCATCGGCTTGATCGGGACCGCGCGGGTCATCGACGGCGTGAACGTGCGCGACCGAAACACACGCTCGCAGAACAGGATCGAGGCCGAACTGGTCATCGATGCCTCGGGACGGTCCTCGCGGGTGCCCGACTGGCTCGCCGGGTTGGGGTGCGCGCCGATCGCCGAGGAGATCGTCGACGCGGGGGTGTCCTATCTGTCACGCCTGTACGAGCGTCCCCCCGAGACCGATCCCGGATTCAAGGCCCTGTACTTGCAGACCCGCGCACCCCAGCATCGCTACACCGGTTCGCTGTTGCCGGTCGAGGAACGGCGGTGGCTGTGCAGCGTCGGCAGTATCGCCACCGAATCCCTGTCGGGGGAAACGGGATTCGAGGTGCTGTTGTCGCGGATGCGTGACCCGATCCTGGCCGAGACCCTCGCCGGGGCGCACCCGGTGGGGCCGGTGCGTGCGTTTCGGCCCAAGCCGAGCGTGCGGCGCCACTACGAACGCCACGCCGCCCCCGACGGGCTGGTCGTGCTCGGTGACGCGGGGACCAGTTTCAATCCGGTGTTCGGCCAGGGCATGAGCGTCGCCGCGCTCGGAGCGTGGACGCTGCGCCAAACCGTTCGACGCCACAACAGCATCGGACACCGCGCGGCGCGCGCAACCCGACACACCACCTCGAAATCATCACGTGACGCCTGGTTGATGTCGAGTTCGGAAGACACCCGATTCCCCGAAACCCTCGGCGGGCCCACCGGCCCGCTCACCGGCTGGCTGCACCGATACCTCGACCACGTCCTGGACCGCGCGACCCACGACGCCGCGGTAGCCGCGTCCTTCGCCGAGGTCATGTCCCTGGTCGCCGCACCCACCACCCTGCTACACCCGAGAGTCCTGGCCTCGGTCCTGCGGGGAATCGGTTGAGAGACAACACCATGCGCCCACCACGACTGCCGAATCCGCCGCTGCTGAGCACCGGCCCGTTCGAGCATGCCACCCGAACCCTCGCCCCGGGCGACATCGCCGCCACCGCCGAACAACGCGAGGCCTACCTGCGCTACACCCACCTCGGTGACCCGGCCGCCGACGAGGTCGTGGCCATGTTCGCGCGCCTGCCGACCGGACAGGGCAGAGCATTGTTCGAGCGCGCGCTCGAAGAAGGAATCGAGGCCCTACCCGAGCCGCCCCCCGAACTCACGGCCTTGTTCGAGCAGGTGAGGATGCCGTACTGGGTCGACACCGATCGCCTCGACCACGCCTGTCGGGTCATCGCCCGCACCGGCCCGCTCGCCTACACCTCACTGTCGATGCTCGCGCTGCTCGGCGGCTACCTCGCCTCTCGTGTCACCAAGACGCTGACCAGCACCGGGACGTTGCAGCGCATGGCGCCCCGGCGGCTGGCCGAGACCGGTATCTGGTTCTCCGAGGTCACTGCCGCCGGGGGACTGGAGCGGTTCGCGCCCGGCTGGAAGAACACCCTGCGGGTCCGGATCCGCCACGCCACCGTCCGCGCGGGCCTGAGCCGACGACCCGACTGGGAATTCGAGGAATGGGACCACCCGATAAACCAGAGCCAGCAATGCGGAACCGTGCTCATTTTCGCGATGGCGTTCATCACCGGATCCCAAGCGGGCGGAATACATTTCAGCCACAACGAACGCGACGCCGTCTACCACATGTGGCGCTATATCGGATTTCTACTCGGCACCGATCCAGTTCTGCTATTCACCGATGAGCACGATGCCTGGAGGCTTTTCTGGCTCCAAGCAGACTATGAATTCCGCCGACCCGACCACGACTCCCGCAATCTCGCCGCCGCCCTGATCGCGGCGATCGGCCCGTTGCTCGTCGGTGACGGCCGCGACCTGGCCTCGCGCGTCGGGCGAAGCACCGTCACCGAGTTCATGTCCGCCTACGCGCGCCTGGTCCTGGGCAAGGACAACGCCGACTTCCTCGGCCTGTCCGACCGGAAACTGTTCCAGCACATCACTGTTGGGGCGGCCAAGGCTGTCGCCGCATTGGAGTACCCGCGACGTGTGGTTCCCGGGGCGACCGGCTGCGCGGAACGACTCGGCCGACGCGCGAGCCTGGCGCTGACTCACCGCATGGCCACCAGGCAGGCCCCGACTTCGCCGCGTGTGCTCGGCGGCGCGAGCGACCCCTTTTCATCGAATATCGGAAAAGACAAGGAAACACCTAGATGCGCCAGAAACGTTTCACCATAGCCCTTTCCGCGATCGGCATCGTCTTGATCGCGGCCGCGCCGGTCCTGCATTTCGGGGTGGCGCCCGCCCTGACGAAACTCCCCGAAAGTTTGGACGACACCACCCGATACGACGGCAGCATGTCGGTCCCCGACCCGAACGCGCCGGGAAAACTGATCGAGCAACCGATAGTCCTGGAACGCCGCATCAAAGCCGACTCCGTGGACGGCTCCTCGGCCGTGATCACCGTCAGCGCGGACCTTTTCGCCGCCCCCCGAAGCCAGGCGGCCCCGCTCTCGCGGGAGACCCACACCTACGCCGTCGACCGCGCCGACTTCGGCCAGGCCAACCCGCCCGCCGGTGTCGCGGTCACCGACCAACTCGGCGCGGCGGTCTTCGCACTGCCCCAGGGATTCGCCACCACCGGCAACCGCCTGTTCGACGCCAACACCCGCACCGCCGTTCCGCTGGTCCACGAATCCACCGACGAGATCGCCGGACGCACCGCCGAAACCTTCCACGCCCGCAGCAGCGGCGCGGTCGCCGACCCCGCACTGCTCACCCAACTGCGGACCGTGCTGGGTGCCTCGTTCGGCACCGACGGAACCTCCATACCGGCCAGCGCGCTGACCGGTATGGGGATCCCCGCCGAGACACTCACCGCGTTCGGCGCCACGATCCCGGTCACCCCCGTGATTGCCACCGACTGGCGCATCAGCGCCGACCGCCGGTTCGGGCTGGTCCTGGACCTCGAACAGCAGGTACAGATCGACGCGGTCATCGGAAATTCCACCGCCCCGATCCTCATCACCCCGCTACAGCGACTCAACGCCCGCACCAACGACACCGAAATCACCGACATCGCCGCGACCCTGGACACCAACGCCAACAAGCTCGACGCGATCCAGTGGTGGATCCCCCTCGCCGCGGCACTCATCGGAATCGGACTGATCGTCATCGCCATCGTCCGGCGCACACCCGCCACAGCACCGGCCACACCCAACCAACTCGATACCCCCGACCTCATACCGGCCGAATCCAGATGAAACCCGCAGCCCGACCGGGGGCCCTCGCGCGACCGGCACACCGCCGAGCACGCCCGATCCTGTCGACCGATTCGCGAATCGATCTGTAGCCCAGCCACATCCGACCGAATAGTGCCGGAGTCCGGCACCCGGGGGCGTCCCGACCCAGATTGGGCCCCCGGCGACCACGACAAGTACTCGCGGGATCGGTCGCGGACAGCGCTGTCCGCGACCGACCGCCCTGCTCGATGAGGAGAAACCGACTGTGCCCCAACGCATTCTCTTGATGTCCAGTGCCCCCAACGCAGCGACCCAACGCGCGGCGCTCGCACTGGGTGGCCACGGCCACCAGGTCCGCACCGCCGTGGTCGCCGACGCGGCCGACATGGCTCGCGCGGTCGCCGCGAACGACTTCGACCTGATCATCTGCCCGTATCTGACCACCGCGATCCCCGCCGACATCTACCAACACCACCGCACCGTGATCATCCATCCCGGCCCGGTCGGTGACCGAGGACCCGCCAGCCTGGACTGGGCACTGACCGAAGGCCACACCCGCTGGGGTGTCACCGCGATCGGCGCGGTCGCCGAAATGGACGCCGGGCCGATATGGGCCTGGCGCACCGTCGCGGTGCAGTATCCGCAGACCAAATCCACCCTCTACAACACCGTCATCGCCGACGCCGCCATCGAATGCATCCTCGAAACCGCCGCGCACGCCGAAGACCCCGGATTCACACCGACCGACCAGGCCGACGCGCCGCGCCCGGTGCCCGGCGCCCGCACACGCCCGCCGATGCGCTACCAGGATCGCCAGGTTCCCTGGACCGCGCCCGGGGCCACGATCCTGGCCCGCATCCACACCGCCGACGGTTCTCCCGGGCTGCGCGCCGAACTCGCCGGACACACCTTCCACCTCTACGACGCCCACCCCGGACGCAACCAGGTTTCCGCCGAACCCGGAACCATCATCGGCCGTCGACACCACGGCATCGAAATCGCCTGCGGGGCAAAGGAAACGATCTGGGTCGGGCACCTGCGCGCACGCACGCGCAACTCCACGACCTGCAAAGGACCCGCCACCAGCGTGCTCGCCCACCTCGGAGTCGACCTCGACCACGTGCCCGTGGCCGAAGGCTTCGACGACGACATCGTCTACCACCGCGACGGCGACATCGCCACGCTCACCGTCACCGCCTACAACGGCGCCCTGACCACCGGCCAATGCCACCGCCTCGCCGACGCACTACACACCGCCGACCAACAGGACACCGACGTGCTGGTCCTGCGCGGCGGCACCGGGCACTTCTTCCTCACCGGAATCCACCTGGGCGCAATCGAACTCGCACCCGACCCCGCCGCCGAGGGATGGGACAACATCCGAGCGATCAACCGTGTCTGCTACGCCTTGTTGAACTGCCGCCAGATCACGATCGCGGCCATCACCGGCAACGCCGGAGCCGGAGGCGTCGCGCTGCCGCTGTCGGCCGACGTCGTCGCCGCTCGCCGCCGAGCCACACTGTCCCCGGCCTACCAACCCATGGGACTGACCGGCTCAGAACTGCACACCCTCACCCTCCCACATCGGGTCGGCCCGGCCACCGCCCGAGAACTGCTCGAAACCGCCCAAGCGCTCGACACCACCACCGGCCACGAAATCGGCTTGCTCGACCACATCGGCCCCGACGACAACACCGAGTTCGACCGCTGGCTCGACGAACTCGCCCACCGCTACGCCACCGGGTCCCTGCACGAGCAGACTCTGCACCGCAAAGCCGCGCGTCTGGCCAGCCTCGCGAAACCGCCCAGCGCCTACGAGGCCGCCGAACTCGCGGCCATGGCAGAAGACTTCTTCGCCGACCGACACCACTTCCACAGCCGCCGACAACGGTTCCTCAGAGTCGGCCCCGGCACCCACACTCCGCGACGCCCCCACGTACTCGCAGGCCATTGACCCAGCCACCGTCGACAAGACCAGACACCGACGTCCCCGAGGCACTTCCACCAGGTCCAGCACGACAATCCTCGAACCTCGGCGCCTGGCCCGTTCGGGGTGCACAGTCACAAGTGAACACCGCCGCGCCACACCAGCCATCCGGGAACAAACGATGCCCCCACCACGCCTGATCTCCAGCACCGCCGCCGAGTTGCTGACCTTCTTCGGCAAATGCCCGCAATGTCGATACTCCGCGACCGCCACCGAAACGGTCCTGCGCTACGACAACGACACCGTCGACACCAGGATCTACCTCTCCTGCGGACAGCCCTGCGGGTGGACCACACAAGTCGCCCCCGACCACACCGGGTCCTACGGCTTTACCGCCGCCGGACAACCGGCTCCCTGAAAACTATCGACCCGCAAACCTGCAAACAGGTTGGGGCAGCGCCCATCACGGGCCACCATGGTCACGTGAAAGACTTGTGGATGCACGGTTCGATATCGCCGAGCGCCGAAACTTACGAGCCCGACGAGCCCGGCGTGCTCGACACGATCACCGACGGCGTCCTCTTCGAGGTCGAAGCAGTCCCCACCGCAGGCGCGGAGTTCGACAACCGAAGAGCAGTGAGTTTGTTGCTGCGCGGCGAACTCGTCGGCTACCTCGACTCCGACATCGCCGGTGACATGCATCCGCTGATCAGGCAGGCGAACTCGCTCGGATTCGCGGTGAAGATGACAGCCAGGATGCACGCCGCCTACATTCCTGGCTGGGATCGATGCCTCGAACTGCGAGGAACATGGCCCAGCCATCTGAGGGCATGGCTGTCTCTGCCCGCGCAGCTGCGCGGTACGGAGTTCTTCGAAATCGAATGGGTCCGGGCACTCTGGGGTGAGGAGTTCCAAACCCAACGCCACGCCATCCTCTCGGGCACCGACCAGCTGATCACCGAGTGTCGACTCACGCTCCATGCCAACAGAGCCGAGGTCGACGTCTCCGTGTCGCAGATACCCGTCGCCACCATCAGCGCGGGCTACGACGACGAATGCGCCGACGCGGTCCGCCGCGTCGAATCCGGTCAGCACCGCGGCTACGCCAAACTCCGCCGCACCGACGACGGGCACATCGTCGTCGGTGTCAGCATCGCCGAATCCGACAACACAACCGGCCTGCAACACCGCCCCGAATCGTTTCTGTGGCCCGACGAACAAGAAGCCGAAGAGGCTGAGGAACGCGCACGATTCGAACGCGCCAGAATCGCAGCTCTCGTCGACGGCAAAGACTTCAACGCATGGGCGGACACGGTGCAGACTCTCAAACGTGGCGGGAAGAACAAGGCCGCGATCGGGCTGCTCGAACGCATGCTCGACGCCCAGCACGCAGCGTGCTCGATCACCGGAGACCTCCCCGCCGCATGGGTCACCGAACAAGCCGCCATCGTCTACCGCAAACTGGGCGACAACCAGGCCGAAATCGCTGTCCTGCAACGCTATCTAGCCAGATTTTCGGCAGGCCGCGGACCGGACAAAATCAGAACGCGCCTTCGAAGAATCCTCGACTAGCCCCAGCAACCGAACACGGCGCCGCCAGGGGTGGACATCCAGTCGACTTGCCCGCCGTTCCCGGGTCCAGGGTGCGGTCAAGCCTTGCAGGTGACGGCGGGTTTCCTGCGTGTCGCCGAGCTCGCCTGCCATCCGCCCACAGTCCGGCTGGCGCTCCCTCAAACCAGCTGGTGCACCGTAGCTTCCGAGTATCTTCCGCGTGTATGAACCACTTCGGGGAGTCCGTGGACCGCGAACTCGCACGACGTCATGGAGAGGCAGCGCAGCGCATCGACGCGGCCGCCGAGAATGAGCGAAACTGCGCCGCAGCGGCCCGCAATCCGTAGGCCACAACTTCGGTCGTCGCGCGCAATGGTCACAGCAGGGCTCGATCACCACATTATTGGCATCGAGTAGCCGAAGCGGTACCCACCCACGCAAACATCCACATCCGGAATCGCCAGCCGAACCAGATCCGTTCCGTGCCTTCGTCGCGCATGGGCCGTGGGCACAATGCGAATCGTCATGGAGAAGCAATCCCATGCAGATGCTGGCCGAACTGGCATCTCACCGGAGGGGATAACAGGGAGCTTCCGCTCACTCAGCGCGCCTCAGGGCTCGGCGTCCCCGCGACCTGCCGGACATCGCTCGAATTCCACGCGAATCAAGATCGAAAACAATCAGATCTTTGTGATCTATCACACACTCGCAGCGGTCGGCGAATTACGAAATGCCATCCTGTCACTTTTTGTGACCTGGCAAAACTCTGGCAAACTCGTATACGAATGTAACAAGACCTCCATGCGACCCGCCCGAATTGGTGACCCAAGTCACATAAAAGTCGTGTCGCTCGACAGACGTAAGCGAGTGTGCGGCAGGTGTTTTCGCAGGTGGGAGACGCTAACCTTGCCTGTATGGAGCACCCGCTTCATACACACATCCCAATTCGCACCCCGCTGGAAACCACCGGTAGGACTGCGAATTGGGCCAGCCCCGATCGTGTCAGCGAATCGAGGCTGGTGTGAATTCCTCAGCTCACCCAAGGAACACAATTGAACACTCTACCTGTTGACGACGAATCCGACCCCGGACGCCAACCCGAGCCCGAACGCCAGTCCGACTGGCTCATGCTCACTGCGGCCACCGCAGTCGCTGCGGTGGTGACCTATTTCCACGGGTGGGAGGCGGGCACAACCGCCTTCAGCTGCACGCTCGCCGGATTGGAGTATCGGCGCTCGTAGCTCGTGGTCACGATTTGTACAGCGGTCGGATGCTGGTATCCGACCGCCGTCAGATCGGTCTCTGCCCCATACAACTCGAGCACATTCGAGTGCCTCGGAACCCCCGGATTCTTGAGGCCGAGCAAGCTCCGTGGCGGCGCGATGATGTTGCCTCTTCGGCAACGACAACCTGTCCAACGGCGAATGGCCCTCGTTCGACGAATTTACGCATGAGAGGTAGTCAGGGCATCCCTCTGCGGTACCGCCTCCTCAACCGCCCGACAAACCGTCCAGGGCAGCGGTGATCAGGTCGCGGGCGGCGCGCCCGCTCGCGGCTTGGCGGTAGAGCGCCGACCATGCCTTCTCGTAGTAGACCAACTCGCGTGGTGCGGTGATCGTCAAACCAGCCGAGATGGTTTCGACCTCGGCGGTATCGTTGTCGAGTAGCACGAAACAGGTTGTCGTATAGACGAAGTCGGCTTGTCTGGGAATGATCGCCAGGTGTAGGCGGGCGTTGTCGAATCCGGTGTCGAGCAGGTGCCGCAGCTGGGCGGCCATCACGTCGGGGGAGCCGACGGTGGTGTAGAGGGCTTGTTCGCCGAGCAGGATCACGATGCGGCGGGTGCCCTGGCGCAGGATCTGCTGGCGGTCCATGCGAGCGGCCACAGCGCGGTCGAGGTCGGAGTGTCCACCGACGAACGCGATCGCGGTGCTCAGCAGGGCGCGGGCGTAGGGCTCGGTTTGCAGCAGGCCCGGAATGAGAGCGGGTTCGTAGTTGCGGATGCAGCGTGTGCGGGCTTCGGTGTCGATACGACGGCGCTGCTGTTGGGCGTGCCCGGCCGACGCCAAGCGCCGCCATTCGGTCCACAACGCTTCGACATTGGCCAGCGCCGCGCGCAGGTCCGGAAGCAACAGTGCCGCGGTGTCGGGTACACAGATCTCACACCAGGTGACCAGATCCGCCTCGCTGGGCAGTTGTCGGCCGTGCTCGATGCGCGAGATCTTCGACGACTGCCAACCGGCCGCCGCCGCGAGCGCGACCCCGCTCAGGCGCGCGGCGGTGCGGATCTCGCGCAGCCGCGCACCGAAACCCGCGCGCGCGGCCTCGACGCCACCGTTCATCCGGACCCGCCGGGCCTATATCGTCGGTGCGGGATGGCTTTGTCCCACAGCCCGTCCCGGATGCGGACGCAGTGCTCAACGATGGCGGGGTCACCGGTCAGCGCGGTGCCGGTGAAGTCACCGGCACCGGTGAACAGGGTGAACGCGACCTCGCGGTCGTCGATGAGCCACCATTCGTCGCTGGTGTAGGCCTCGGGGGCGACCTGGTGGCGGCCCAACCAGCGAATGTCCTCCCCGAGGCCGATATTGCGGTCGGTCATCGAATGCAGGAACCGCACGTAGTCGGTGTGGGGTTCGGTCACGATGCGGACCCGCCGGAAGGTGACCCCGCGGCCGGTGACCTCGGTGACCAGCTCGTCCCATTCCTGCCACGACGGCGGGTAGGCATCGGGTTCGAACGGGGGGAGCCCGGCCAGGACCCGGCGCATGGGTTCGGACTCGTCGGCGACCTCGCTGTGGTCGTCGGACACTTCGAGGTGGAACGCGTCGCGGCGCGCACCACGCAACAGCTCGTTGGTTTCCTCGATACTCAAATGCAGCATCGGTGTCTCACCACTGCCAACGGCTGGCCGCGACGGGAACTTCGACGGCGGTCTCGTGGTCGGGGATCTGCATCTGTGCCAGCACCTCCGGTGCCGGTGTCGCACCGGCCACGATGAACGAACCGGTGCCGGTATCGCGCAACTCGGCCCCGAGATAGGTACCGGGCCGCACGAATTTCAAGAGCATGTGCGGGATTTCGACCTGCCCCGGCGTGCCCGGCACGATGTAGCCCTGGGTCAGATACACCCCGCGTTCGGGGTCCTCCCAAAGCCGGGGACTTCCGGTGTTGTTCGTCGGTCCACCTAATAGTCGCAGCGCCATGAGAAACCTTGCCTTTGCGTGAGCCGTGCGGACAATAGCTCCATCCTCGGCATCAACCAGGCCCGGCGACAAGTCAGCGCGCAAAGTCGCGCAAAACTCTTCTGCCCGAGCGCCCGGGGGTTCTAGCGTCGGACGGTGACGGTCCGAGTCCGGATGCGTGAGCCGCCCCTCTCTCGGACCGTCACCCGCCTCACGCCTCCGACACGCCAGCACCGTGCTCCTGCCGTCTTCGGGCAGGAGCTGCGCGGGCTTCCTCTCCGCGAGAAAGGTTTCCGGGATGAGCGACCCCGATTCCGACCGCTACCAGCTGCGCAACCACGGCCAAGCCAGGGTCGACGACATCATCGCGGGATGGCGATCCCAGCAAACCGACACCGATCCCAGCCGCGAACACCACAGCGAGAACCAGTGCGACGCCCGGTAACCGCCACGAGCGCGGCGATACTCGCGCTCACCGCCGTCTTCACCTGCGGGACCGGCACCGGTAGCGCGCACGCCGAGAAGTCGTGTGGCTTCGAGTTCACGTTCAGCCAGCCCACAGTTCTGGGGAGCCAGATACTCGGGCGCGGTCTCGCCCAATGCGACGTGACGCCGTCGGAGCATCTGCTCACCCTGTCGCTGGAACGCCAGCAATCCGGGCGCTGGGAAACCATCTCCCACAGGACGACCGGCGCCCTGCCCCCTGGACCGCCGAACTCCCTGTCCTACGAGGTCAGCGCCGCGTGCTACGAAGGGTCGTGGCGGGTGGCGATGAGCGTGACCGGCAGCCTCCAAGGACGGCCGTTCGTGTTCAGCGACCACACCCGAGCGCGCGATATAACCTCCAGCCAATGCCCGAGCCGATAACCGCGAAGAGGAGCAGCCGGTGACCGACAACGAGCCCAACGAGGTCGTCGTGACCCTGCGCCACGTCGATCCCCGATTGGTGGCCGCGCTGTGCCGCGCCGCCGAGCTGGCCGCCGAACACGGTCACTGGCTCGGCCGCGAACACCTGATCGCCGCCCTGACCGACAACACCCGCGGCGAGCAGACCCTGTTCGAGAAATGGTGGCCACGCCACGGAACCGAACAACCCGACCCCTACAACGGCTACCCGAACGACGACCCGGCCACGCAGTTTCGCCCGATCACCGCACCCGAATTGCACACCGTCGCCCAACAGATGATCCCGCCGACAGCACCGAACGTTGCCCCAACCGCAGGCGGCCCCACCGTGGACTACACCGTCAGCGGCCCTGACGGACCCGCATACCGAGCACTCATCGAAGGCCCTGACCCCACCACCATCGACCGTCCCCGACGCTACGCCGACTACCGACCCGACAACAACTAGCGCTTCACGCAGGTGCGATCCGATACCGATGGATCGATCGTCGCCACTACAGAATCAGCCTCGCCCACCCGGTGCCAAAGCGAACGAGGTTGTACCATAGGAGGATTCGCGCGAGTCGGGGGGTGTCGTGGACAGTGCAGCGATCGTGCGGGGCAACCACGCGGACCGTAACCGTTTCGCTGCCCCGTGCAGTCGATGCTCGGTACTGATCCGTCCCGATTGCGGGATAGTGCACGGTAGCCCCTCTGCGGCACGGGAACTGCTGTGCACGACCTGTCTGGCATTGCATTTCGACCACGATGCCGACATCCCGGCGACCACACACGGCGCCGCGCACTGGGTGACGATCCTGGTACTCGGCCTCACCCGCGACTGCTGGCGCTGCACCCGACCTGTGATCTGCGTGTCGGGGTTGTATCCGCACTATCCCGCAGCGGAATTCCGGCACCTGATCACCACCCAAGACCAAAGCGGCGCGCTGCTGAGCGTCGCGGCGACCTTGCTCGACCGGATCGGACGCCGCGACATCACCGCCACCATCGGCCGCGTCTACAGCAGAACCCTTCAGGCATGGACCATCGCGGTGACCTGCCCGCACTGCGGAGCGTTGCAGGGCAATTTCCCCGTCGGCGAGGAAACCATGGACCGCGTCCTCGCCGCAGGCATTACCGGACTCGACGTGCTCGGCCATGTTCCCTGCCCGACCCAGGAATGGCAGACGATCGTCTACTACCCATCCTTCGGGTCCCTCGGATTGTGAACCTTCTCCCGCCTGTGGAGCGGCTGTAGGTTCACCGCCCCGGACGACAGCCCGTGTCGAACACCAAGGGCACGAGACGCCACCCGTCGAGTCGGACGTGCAGCGCGCTGCACCCGTGTCACCATTGTCGGCGTGGCCGCGAGAATCGATTGGCAGAAGCATCTCGACGAGCTCGCGCTAGTTGAGTTCGAGGAGGTGTCCCCGGAGGAGGAACAGGCAAGGGCCAGAGACGAAGCCGCCGCCCGAGCGAAGCGGCATGCTCGCGGGCATCTCTATGTTCTGCCGGTCGGTGCGGAGTACGTGAAGATCGGACGGATTCTCGACCCGAGGCGCATCCCGGCCTTGAAGAACGTCTACTGGACCCGCTACGAGTTGGTGATCGGCGAACCTTGGGTCTCGGACCCGATCTCGCATACCAAACCCGAACACGGCGGGGATTCGGATCTTCAGCGATTGAAGGACATGCTCCTCGCCTACGCCGATGAGCGCTCTGATCAGCAGCGACCGACGTTCACCAACGACGCCTCAGGGTTCAGGCGAAACGAATTCGACCTGTACCACACCGATTTCGAGCCGATCCGAGATCACGCCATCGAGCTGACAACCCACGCCGATACCTACCTCGCCCGCCAGGGGGGAGACGAAATCGACACACGAGTCCGACGTATGACCTCTTCATTCGAGCGCGCGTTCGGCCCGCAGGGACGGTTTCCCTCGGGGTTGAGCCCCGCGGAGCCCGCCACCCCCGAATCGGCGACACCGCCACCATCCAGCCGAGGACAGCAGTGGAGCCGGATCTTCAAACGCTGGCCGTTCTTCACAGCGAAGAACAAGTAGCAGATCTTCTGCCTGCGGAGCACCGTGTGTCCGCCGCCTCAGGTCGGGCAGGACCACCCGAATGACCGAGAACGGCCCGCCGCTCGGGCGGTCTTGGGGCCCAAGGGGCTCATCGACCGCGCGGGAATCGTTGTTCTGCTCGCCCAAGATGCGTTTTGCTCCACCACCGCATGCGTCCGGTGCAGGCCAGTGTGCGACGTCGTGTCCCAACTCGCACGCCCTGAATGTCACCGAGTCATCGACTGATCAGTCAGGATGTTGAAGACACACCGAACATAGCTGAGGTTTGATCGCTTCGCCTGACAGAAGATCTGATCCGGCGGAGACTTACCTACGTACCGATTGAGGGCAACTTCGATTTCGGCTCAACGTTCCGGAGGAATAATGCCTGCTTTGAGAATCATGACATTCAATGTTCAGGCTCTGCCGCTTGTTGTTGCCGTCGCCGGGGGGCAGAGTGATGATTCTGGCGAAAGGGCAAGGCGGGTCGCCGATGCGATACTGTCGTTACCTGCTGGCACGGAGCCTGACGTCATTGCATTCAATGAAGTATTCAACGACGACGCGCGAGAAGAACTTCTCTCGCGCCTTTCCGGCTGGTCGAATCGCGTCGAGAAGATGGTCGATGATCAATTCGCGTGGAATGCAGGGCTGATGCTCTTCAGCCGCTATACTTTCTTGCCGTTGCGGACCGGTGGCCCTCTCTACGAGAGGTACTACTCGAGCAGTGCCGATACTGATGCGCTTGCGAGCAAGGGGGTCGGCATCGTACAGATCGAAACTCCCACAAGACCGACAACGATCGCTTTCACCCATATGCAGGCCTCTTACGCGAGCGAAGACGAGTACAGTGAAGTGCGGCGCGACCAGTTCGATGCGATCAATGAGGCGCTGACAGATCTATTTGCTGGCGATGATTCTCTTTTCAGCAATGTCATTCTACTCGGCGACCTTAACGTCCGAGGCGATCCAGCCGCTACGTCGGGTGAGTGGGGCTCCGTATTCGAGAATTCGAGCACCCCACTTTTCGACCACCTACTCGATGGCTGGCGGCAATACATGCATCCCCCGGCGACCAATCTCCAGCCGGACCCCGGGCTCACAAACATCAATTTCGAAAACCCTGCACAACGCCAGCGCCTCGACTATATGTGTTTCGGACGCCCGGATCGTGCAGACTTCGCACTGGTACCGCAACATATGTTTACGCGGCTACGCAGTCAGTCCGACCACTTCTCTCTAGAAGCAGTGGTACAGCGGTTTTCTGAAAACTGTACTCCCTCGGAAGCTATCGAATTCCTCGCTCTCACACCAACCAGCACCGGACCGGGCCAGCCGTCGACCCTTCGCCAGCGCGAACTAACCTTCGCCTTCGATGGAAGTTATCAGTGGTTGTTCGTCGGTGAACCTGGCACTTACACCGTGTTCGCTTCCCCTGATGTCCTGTTCGACCTGTACTTTCAGTCGAACCTCACAGATCGCATCTATCGCATAGACGTGACCGTGCTGGAGCAATTGCCTGACGCTTTAGTAGCCGGACTTCGGGACAGCACTATGGATCCACGGGGCAGCACGTTCGTGTGCCGGGAGCCCTTCTTTGTTGCGGCTCGGCATCGGACGGCCGAACCCGGCACAGGATCCATAGTGCTGGTCGAGCACCGCGGTGAGACGCCAGGACTGGCGATCGGACTGGAGCTCCACACGACAATTTCCTCCGGCTTTCCATCTGGACAGAAGTTGGGAACTGACGACGTTTGCTGGTTCAGGGCCACGATGCCACGCACCATCAGCGGGGTCGCACGGCCGGAAACATTCACGATTCAGAACCCAACCAACGGCACTGTTACCGCTCGCCTGCGAGATGCCGCCCAGGTCGAAACCGACTCACCCACCTCTGGCGGGCACGGAGAATTCGAAGTAGTCAAGACTGCTACAGGGGACGAGTTCGTCTACTTGACACTCGAGCGTAGTTCCGTTAAACATTCCGGGTTCACGGTCACATGGACGTCGCCGGTGTCCTACCTCGATCTAAATAAACCATTCTTCTTATTTGTCAACGATGAGTCCGGCGTCGACTCACCGGGAGCAGACGAACCCGAGCTTCGAATTTGGCTCGACACAATCGAGATCTTCAACGGGACTTGGGATGACGCCGACACCGGAGAACGATGGCCAGGCCTTGCTGAGGCGGTTCGCGCCAGAATCGCGCTGCTGATGCCTGCGGTCTCCAAGGTTGGATTCACTAAAGAACTGCTCGTGAGTTGTATCGAGCCAGACACGGGAATCGCGCATGGCTCCCAAGTATGGGTGATAGCGCCACTTTCACCGTCCGAACTCGACACCGTTGACCGCGTAACGAACATGCCGATCGTCGACCCAGTCAAGGACGGACGGTACAGCTTATGGTGCACATTGACTCGTTTCCCGTAGTCAAGCGCTGGATATGTGTCGACCGATATCGCGGCCGGGCAGCAACAACGGAGTCGGTGTGCGCTTCATCGGCCGCAGGGAGCCCTGAGCACGCTATAGGTTGCTCAGGGAGCAGATGGGCGTGGCGGTAATGAGGTGCGGTCGGATCGGATGATTCCACGAAGTCGTGCCGCGGTATTCGCGGGAGCGCGCTGGAAGTCGAAATCGATGACCGACGCCAGAACCGCAGCCGTAACCGTAGCGGACACAGTTGTCATGAGACCACCCGAATGACCGAGGGCAGCCCGCCGCCTTGGGCGTGACTTGGGCCCATGGCTGCCCATCCGCGACCGCGTTGCGCGTTGTCGGCCGCGCGTGCCAGCACTTCGGTCAGCGCCTCGTCCCAGGTGCTACACAGCACGCTCGGTTCCCAAATGGCTCCGTACACTTGCCATTCCACGCTGATCGGGACGGTTGCGGAGTCGTGGATGCCGAGCAGGTGTCCACGGATTTCCCCGAGGATCGGCCAGTCGGTCCCACCGTTGGTGTGGCTGTAGGCCACGATCCGGTGAGCGCTGGACGGCGCCCAAGTGTCGAGGAAGCCCCGCGCCGGGTCGGGAGGCGCGATGTCTGCCGGACACAGAACCACAGCACGCCCGGCACTGATCGGCACCGGCGCGTGGTGTCCTGTGATCGCCTGCACCGCACTCAAGATCGCGCGGTTGCTTCGCTCGGCGCGGCTGGTAGGGCGATCGGACAGGATGATGTGTGCCTCGGCGTTGCGCAGCGCTGTCGGCCGGTCCGAACCGATCGGCTCGGGGTAGATCGTGGTCGGGTGGCGGGGTTGGGGATCGCGGAGGTACCAGCCGGATGGAGGCTCCGAATGGCCGGGACCGGCCGTGGTCCTGAACTCGATGCGCGCCCTTCGGCCGCAGTAGAGCGTGGTCCAGGCTTCGACCCCCGCGGCGGCCGAGGTCGGATCCGCCGTCCAGTCCAACACCTGCCCGAACCATCCAGCCCAGCTCACAGGCGCAGTCTCTCACCCGACACCGACAAATGTGGTTCCAGAAGGCTCGGGTGCTGGTGACGGCTCGGTCGGTGACGCTCCGCGGCTGATGGTCACGTCACAGCGGGATGGTCGTTCGGCGTGTTCATTGCGCGGGCGGCGGATTGCGGCATAGTCTGCATTTCGCGCCCCCGGTCGGTTTCGGTGGGTTTCCCGGTATCTCGCTGGAGGCGGATCCGGATGTAGCGCCACTGTCCCTGTCCGCGGTGATCGCCTCAGGCCAGAAGTGGTTTCGCCCCATCGAGCATTTGCTCGCACACGCCTCGTCCACATCGGTGGGATCCGCCGGGCATCTTCCTCGGCCGCGTCTTGATCGCGCGGGAGTTCCCGGGTGGTTTCGACAGTCGTCGCGTATGGCGAGCCAGCACAGAGCGGACCTACGCCATGACCATGCCCACCATCGAGCCGGTGCGCTACCGAGCCGTGCTGACCGCACCCGGCGAGCAGCCCGATCGGGCCCTTGCCACCGAGGAACTCCAGACCCCGGCCCAAGCACGCGGATGGGTGCGTGCGTGGCTCGCTCACCCCGCGCAGCAGCATGCCGCCACACGGGCCGGGATCACCCAATTCCGGGTACGGATCATCGACACCGTGCCCATCGCACACATGTCCCCGGTCATCTACGACTTCACCGGGACTACGACAGAAGTAGCCGCGGCACTCGCCGATACCGCGTCCACAGTGATCGTCGACGACGTGCGTTCCGGGCGGCGCCCTCTGGACGCCGCCGCTATCGTGCCACCTTTGGTGCGGCTCTACGAGCACGTCACCGCCGAAGTAGTGCGCTCACCCGAGGACGGTCAACTCGCCGCGAAGCGTCTGCTGCTGCGTAGCGATCTGGCGATGACGATCGACGGTCTCGAACCCGCCCAGCGCCACGCCACGCTGAATCGGGTCGCTGTACTCGACCTGGTCCCCCTGGCCAGCCCGACGGGCCGGTTCACAGCCGCCTTCGATGTGCTCGAAGCAGATTCGGGCGTCCTCAACCGTCCCATGCACAGAACCCGATTCGTTGCGGTAGCCGAGCAGCGGTTCGACAGTCGCGCCCATGCCCGTGAGTATCTCCGCCTGCTCGGTGAAACCTATCCGGGCGACCGTTTGGTTCGAGCCAGGCTCACCGAGGCCCGGCCCGACGGTGGAACGAACTCGATCGCGATGCAGGGCGAGGCCGACAAGGTTATCCAGGACTTGCTGAACCCGCGCGGGTTCGCGTTCGACGGCACCCTGATCACCGGTCTGGAAGGAGTCGACAAGACCCGAGTCGCTGAGCTGGTTCGTCGATACGACCTGGCGGCCAACGACTCACCCAACTACCAGTTCATCCAGGAGACGGCCGACGGGGTAGCGATGCGCCGCCACTACGTGCCTTCGCCCTACAGCATGGTGGGCATGGAACTGGCGCACATGCTGACCGATCCCCGCATGGCCGCCGAATTGAAGGCCAATCGAGAAGTGCTGGCCCGCATCGATCTGGGGCTACGCACCCACCACAACGTCGCCGTCGATGTGCCCGCGGTCGCGTCCTCGGGTTTCATGGGTGCCGAGATACAGGTCGCGCTCACCCAGCACCGCGACTTGCAGCAGCTGCGACGCGACGAACTACGCCGCACCCCGGCTCAGGTCTCCGCGGCCGACATCGAGCAGATCGGGACGCAGATCACCGAGATCCGTGACCGGATCCATGCTCTGCTGTCACATCCGAGTCTGACCGTGACCGAACGCATCATGGTGCTGGAAGACATCGCCCGCGCGGACAGATCACCCGAATCCAGCTACGCCGAAGTCTTCACGCTACCGAGTGCCGAAGCGCTGGCCAAGCGCGCCGAGCTGTTGGTCGCGCAACCAACCGCCACCGATCCGGCGACGCGCGGTCGCGACATCGATGATCTGTTGAGGCTGTACCAGCTGGCCAGAGTGGTCGGTGTCGACTCCTCACCCGGGGAGCAATTCGACCTGCATAAGACTCAGTTCGCTCTGCATAGGCATCTCGAACTGCGCATCGCCACCCATCCGGGACTGCTGCCCGGTGAACGCACGGTCCTGCGGTCGCAGATGATCAGTGTCGGGCACGACTCGTACCACGAGCTGCTCTCCCAACGCGCCGAGCATATCGCCGACCCGGTTCCTGCCGAACGACTTCTGCCGGTCGCCGTCGATGCCATCGACAACTATCGGGTGTCCTTCGACGACCCGAACCAACCGGGTCGGCGCGTCGTTGTCGGCACCGAAAAAGGCCGTTGGGTCGCCCGCAACTACGTGCCCTACCCGGGAGCGCCGCAGTGGAAACTCGCCGATGGTGCCGCGGCATTCCCCGATCACCGTGCCATGATCGCTGCTCTGGCCGAGGGAGTCCTCTACCCGGGCAAGCACGGCACACAGAGAATGGGCCCGGTCCGCGTGCCCGCCAAGATCGTCGACCGCCTCAGTGAGGTCCACAAGTTGCAGTCCGACCTCGCCGGGGGACAATCTCCGACGAGTTCGCCGCGCCCGAGCAATCCTCCGGTGCGCAGAACCGCCGCGCAGCGCGTCCAAGCACTGCGTCAACAGCCCCGTAAGGGGCCCAGACACCGTCGGCTCGGCTAATCGGTTGCGGGCCTTCGCCAACCGTGTCGAGCGAATACGGCATGCAATTCCTCGGGGGTGGTGGCCGTGTCGGGGGCCAGCAGGGTCGCCAGCTCCGGGGTGAGCGGCCAGACCCGCGCCGGCGCGGCATCGAGGTGTGCCTCCTGCTCGTCGATGGGCAACTGCCATGCCGAGGCCGGATCGAGCACGATCATCGAGGTTCGCTCACGCGGGGCCGGACCGCCGTCGGGCTGTCCCAGCAGGACAAAGACGAAGACCCCGGTGAAGTCGAGTTGGTCTCGCACCACTCGGATCGTGTCGCGGGGGGCGGATTTGACCATGACCGGCAACGTCCACGCCGGTTGCGGGTCTGCCACGATCGCATGAAAACCAGCAGCGTGGTTGCTGGAATCGGTCACGACCAGCCCGGCGCGTGTGCACCAGTTCGCCATCAGCGAGGCAGTGATGTTTTCGACCTGACCAGCTTCGAAGGTCGGGCCGCCCCAACGGGTCTCGGCTTCTTGCCGCGCGGAAGTGCCGTTGTCTACCAATTCCATCCCCTATGAGTGAATATCGAAAATCGCGGACTCAACGTAGTACAAATACCTGTTCGAAGGAAAAAGGGGGCGCGACGCGCACGGGTCAGCAGCCACAGGGATCGTATTTCGCGTGTAGCACCGACCGGGACTCGCTGAATGTTTCAGCGGCGGAGGGGGATACACGAGGTTCACGGTCATGCTGTTCAGCATGAATATTCTTCATTCGCAATTCGTCGGAGAAACTCCGGCGCTGCCTCCTCGGGGGGGTAGGAGGCAGCCCCGGCACGAAAACTCCGGGTAACCGTCCGGGGTCGAACCCAGTGGTTGAGTTTCCGTCTTCTTCGGCAGGAAAGGGGGGTGTTCCTGCCGATCACAAATCTAGCCGAACACGTAGGTGCGGTGTCAATATCGGCAATCCACCCTATTTGGGTGGATTTGTCGGTATGCCTATTGCGGTCGCGTCGACCCGGTCCACAATCCACCCAATCTGGGTGGATTTCACCGCGACTCTGCTCGCACACCCGCTTCCGGCAGGTGCGCCGGATCCGATGCGGGCACACCGCTTCACAGGCACGTTGTCCCTGGTCGAGGCGGCAAGCGGTAGCGCCGAGGAACCACGTCTGACGCATATGTTGGTTTCCTGGTGGCGATTCGCCGGTGCTGGAGGGGAATCGGTTGCGGTGTCGGGCGGCGACGCGCCGTCGCAGGTCGTTGCACAAGCGTTGTCGGTCGCCCTAAGCTGCGGATGCGCCCCTTTGTGAAGGTTGTGGGGTTTCCCGGTGTCTCGCTGGTGGCGGAACCGGATGTAGCGCTGCTGCATATTTCGGTGCCTGTCGCCGGGTTGCCGCAGTTTCGAATCGAGTCGACTTCCGTGCGCGTGTGCGTCGCGGACAGGCCACGGATCGGTGTAAACGCACCCCAATTCCTCGATGGTCTCGGCTGGATTCGTGCTCGGCATCCGAACGAATGACACGAGGGGCACCCTTTGATGAACGATTCCTTCCACCGTCGGCTGCGGCGCGCGGTACTGATCGGCGCGCTGCCGGTCGCGATGGCCGTGGCCATGTCCGGTACCGCGGTGGCCGATCCCGGCCAGGCCGGGGTGACGCCGGGTCAGGCCGGGATCACCACACCCGAGCAACCGGCCCCACCCCCGCCACCGCCGCCGGTGCCCGATCAGGGGTTGGCCGCGTTCGTGCCGGATCCGCCGCCGCAGTCGGTGCCCGATCGGCCGACACCGCAACCCCAACAGCGCCTGCGCGCGCCCGCACCGGAACCGGTCGTCGTGGTGCCCGAGTCCGAGGACACCGACCTGGAGACCCTCGACGGCGGCGGCGAACTCGTCATCGAGGAACCCACCCCCGAGCTGGCACCGCCGGTTCCCGCGGGGCCGCGCACGATCCGCGCCGGTGACGCCGAATTCGTCGTTCCGGACTTCGTCGATATCTACCTCGAGGAAGACATCGAGGCGTGGTTGCGGTGGATCGAGACCGAGATCGCCATCCGCTACGACGGGCTCGGGGTGCCGCGCGAGGAATCCGACCGCCGCGCCCTGTCCACGGTCGCCGGGGGCGCTGGTGGCGCCTACCTCGGCGCCGAAGTCGTTGGCGTGCCCGGCGGCATCATCGGCGCGGTCGGCGGTGCCGGTGTCGGCGCGCTGATCGGTGCCGGTGTCGGTTCCCTCGCCGGTGGAATCGGCGCGATTCCCGGTGCGTTTGTCGGCGCGTCGATCGGGATCCCGGTCGGTGCGGCCGTGGTCGGTGTTCCCGCCCTGATCGGCGGAGCGATCGTGGGTGGCATAACCGGTGCCGGGTTCGCGGCCGCGATCGGCGCGTCCACCGACACCACCCCGGTGCCCACGCCTCCGCCGCTCACCGAACTCGGCGCACCCCCGCCGCCGGAACCGGGCCCCGAACCCGAATCCGAGCCGGTGCAGCAGATCGCCGCCTTGCAGGAATGCGACGCCGCTCCGATCGCGGCCCCCGAACCGATCCCGGCACCGATGCCCGATCCCGGCACCGACATCGTCGCCCAGGTGATCGACACCGCCGCGGGTGTCGTCGATGCCGTCGTCGATGCCGCGACCGGCGCGGTCGGTGCGGTGTTGGATGCCGCGACCCATCTACTGGCACCGCCCCCGCCGCCCGGCGGCGGCGTCGGCGTGTCCTGAGCGATGCGGGCAGGCGGGCAGTGATGGGCAGTTCAGCGAGATCCGAGCCGTTCTGGGATGACCTGGATATCGGGGACACCGACCCGATCCCTGTATCGGTGAGGGCACCGGTACAGGCGATGGTCCACGCCTATCCCGCACGCCCGCACACCGATTGGGCCGACGGCCTCGAAGAACATCTCGAACGCACCATCCAGACCGCCGCGCCCCGTCGCCGTCGCCCGCGCCGTGGACACCTCGTGCTCGCGGCGGGCGCGGCGATCACCGCCATGATCGTCGCGCTGTTGTCGAGCGGCGACCCGGCCACGAGCGACCCGGCCGCCACCGGGACCGACTCGGTCAGCCTGGTGCCCGCCACCCCCGCGCCCCCGAGTCCGGTGACGCTGTTGCCGGGTTCAGCGGGCGCGGCGGCCGGGTCCGATTGCCCCGCCCGGGTGGAGGGGGACACGGTGACCAGTGCCGAGCGGGGCGACACCGACTCCGGGCCCGGAGTGATCCTGGCGTTCGAATCGGCCTACTACCTCGACCGCAGTGGCGCCAAGGCACGCGGTTTCACCACCGGGGACGCCGCGTTGCCCTCGGCGGCCGCGATCCAGACCGGGATCGATTCGGTGCCGCGCGGCACCACCCATTGCGTGCGGATCGCCCCGGCCGGGCCGGGGGGTTGGGCGGTGGATCTGAGCGAACAACGCCCCGGCCAACCCACCCAGGTCTACCGCCAAACCATCACCACCACCAGCCACGACGGCCGCGTGCTGATCACCGGGATCGCCATCCGATGACCACCACGACCGCAATCGGCTATCGCGCAAGGAGTTCGGGCATGAGCATCCTCAGACGAGCCCAGATTCTCGGTGTGGTCACCGCCGGGATCGTCGCGGCACTGTGCGGATCGGGCCCCGCGCTCGCCGCCCCCGCACCCACGCAGCCCGGAGTGGCCAGCGCAGACACTGGCTGTCCGGCGGTGGCGGGGATCTTCATGCCCGGTACCTGGGAGACCGACGAATCCGCCGATCCGAGCCGTCCGCGCGGGCTGCTCGCCCCGGTCGCGACCTCGCTCGAACAGCAATTCGGGTCCCAGTTCGAGGCGGTGTTTCCCGCCTACGCCGCGCGCGCGATGGACGGAATGCTCTACGGCGACAGCCAAGCCCAGGGCCTCAGCGCCGCCAAGGCCGCGGTCACCGAGATCGCCGCGCGGTGCAAGTCGACGAAATTCCTGCTGTCGGGCTACTCCCAGGGCGCCGACGTCGCCGGAGATCTGGCCTCGGCGATCGGGTGTCGTTCCGACCCGATCCCGGCCCAGCGGGTGCTGGCGGTCGGGTTGGTCGCCGACCCGAAACAGGGCACCAGCGGCGGGAAACTGGTCGGCCCGACCGTGTCGGGCACCGGGATCCGCGGCACCCGCACCGAAGGCTTCTGCGCCCTGAGCGCGGTCACCGCGCAACTGTGCGAAACCGGCGACAAATACTGTGCCACCGACGCCGCCACCAACCCGATCCTGGCCGGACTCGGAAAAGTCCTGTCCCAACCCGGCACCAGCACCAGCCCCACCAACAGCGGCCGCGTCGGCAGCACCGGCAGCGGTCCGACCGGCTCCACCCCCGATTCCAGTGCGGGGTCCTCGCAGCTGACCCGGTCCTTGGATGCGGGATTCAGCGGTGAGGATCTGACCACGCTGCCCGCCCGGATCGAGACGTTGACCGCGCAAATGCGCACCGGGGGCGGCGCGACCGGTGATCTGGCCGAAACCGCCGACTCGGTGGCCACCCTGCTGGCTCGCCTCGGTGATCTGGGGGAGTGGTCGGGCGCGAACCCCTCGGTGCAGCAGCAGCTTTCGACCGGCGATGCCGGGTCGGCGCAGCAGGCGGCGGCGAAGGTGTTGACCGCGGTGCAGGGCATGGACCTCGACGCCGCGCTGTCGGCGCTGTCCACCATCACCGGTCGTCTGGCCGCCGGGACGAGCGCCGCCGGTTCGGATTCGGGTCTGGGCGGGGCACTGGATGCGTTGGTCTCGGCTACCGCGGGGTTGACCGGTACCGGCACCGACGCCCTGGGCCAAGCCGGGAAGGTGCTCTCGCTGCTCAAACCCAGCACTCTGATCAGCCAGGTGACCACCGTGGCCTCGAACACGATCGATTTCGCGGCCACGGTGCCGCAGATCCTGGACACGGTGCGTCGGATCGGGACCGCGGTCACCGACCCGTCCACCGATCTGGGCGGCAAGGTCCGTGCCGTGCACCAGGTGTTCGCCGACCTCAACCAGCTGTGTCAGCCGCTGGTGCGCATGGCCGCGGGCATCGACCTGTCGATGGTGTCGGGACTGTTGGGACTGATCCCCGACCCGCACGGCATCGCCCAAACCGCGTCCCTGGTCCTCGGGGTTCTCGACAACCTCGACGTCATCGGGCTCGCACGACAGGTCGGCGCGCTACAGGAGAACCTCTGGGGGATCCTGGAAGCGATCACCGGCGGCGGGGACCTGCTGGCACTGGGCGCGAGATTCGCCGAACTCGGCCAGACATTGCTCGGTTTCGCGGGTCTGGCGTTCGACACTCTGACCGGCAACGCCACCAAGACCTCCCCGCAGCTTCTCGACACCGCGATCAACACCACCGGCGCCTCCGATCTGACCGGGATCACCGCCGCGTTGACCAGCTCCGAGACCGCCCAAGACGCGGATGCGTTGGCGCAGTTGGTCTCCGAGGGCATCGACGCCGCCACCTTCTACACCTCCGGCGCGCACCAGTCCTACGACAGCTACGTCGTCGACGACGCCGGGCGCACCGCGCTGGTGTGGCTGGCCGATTGGTTCGCCAACCGCATCCGCCAGGTCGGGGCGTAGCGCCGATGAGCGAGGCCGAGCAGAACAACAGCGGGCGGGTGTGGCTGGCGGCCGCGGTCCCGGTGCTGCTGATCGGCGTGTTCGTCGTGGCTCTGTCCGGAGACCGCGACGAACCCGACCCGGGGTGTCTGCCCAACATCCCCGTCGCCCCTGGTGGGCCCGGTGTCGATGCCTCGACGGTGTGGCCGATCGCGGCGAAGGTGTTCTCTCCGTTCGGGCAACGCGAGGACGAGTTCCACAAAGGGGCGGACTTCGCCGCACCGATCGGCACCGAGATCGTGTCGGCCACCAGCGGCAAGGTCGTCGCGGTCGGGCCCGCGAGCGGCTTCGGGAACTGGATCGTCATCGACACCCCCACCGACACCACTGCCACCGGTGGGGCGCAGGTGATCTCAGCGGTCTACGGGCACATGTTCGACACCGGGATCAAGGTGAGCCTGGGCCAGTACGTCACCGCAGGCACCCCGATCGCCCAGGTCGGCAACGCCGGGGAATCCAGCGGCCCGCACCTGCATTTCGAGATCGTGCCCGGCGGGCGACTCTCCGGCGGCACCGCCATCGACCCGGTCGGATGGCTGAGCGAACACGCCGGACCACAACCCGACACCAACGCCCCCGACGGCGGCCCCGCCGCGCCGGTGCTCGTCGCGCACTCGACATCGACGCTGCCGCCGCAGACCAAGGGCAGCGAGGACCATCTGCAAGTCGACGCGATTCGTCTGCTGCGTGCGCTGGCGGTGACGTTTCCGCAGATCACCCGATTCGAGAACTGGCGCGAGGCCGACGATATCGGTGAACATCCCGCCGGGCGCGCTGTCGATGCGATGATCCCGGACTACGACACCCCCGGGGGCCAGGCCCTCGGTGACCAGGTCGTGGCCTACGCCCACGCCAATGCCGCCGCCTTCGGCCTGGTCTACACGATCTGGCAACGCCGCTACACCCCCGTCGACGGCACACCGAACCTGATGCCCGAGACCGGTGACCGCACCGCCGATCACTTCGACCACGTCCACCTCACCGTTACCGGCGGCGGCCTCCCCGCCCCGGACCTGTCTCTTATACAACTCTCCCAGCCCACG
>NZ_JAFMPL010000101.1:0-29919 GCF_019038455.1 Nocardia noduli | reverse complement strand
GACCCAGGTAGATCCACAGCTCGTCCTCTCCACGGGACCGGCGGGAGATGCGCCGAGCCGATCCAGAATGTCATTCTCTCAATTCAGAATCATATTATCGCGTCGAGCGCTTCTCACCACAAGTGCGCGAACTGGCCGCCCCCTCGGCCTCGAGGCCGCCCCACATGACCTCGCCAGAACGCCCTCGCCTCTCGCATGCGAGAGACCGGACGTATTTGTCTAGCGATTGGACTTGAAAACGTCTAGTAGTTAGACTTAAACTATGATCAGTGAACAACCCACTCGGATCGTGATCAAGACCCTCCGCAACGCTGGTTGGGCCTATAAACGAGACGCGAAGGGTAGTCACGAAATGTGGCAATGCCGCACCGGCAAGCACGACTTCTCTTTGCCTGCCGGGCATGATTCGATCCGTCCCGGGATCGTCCGCAAGATGCAGAAGGCGATCGCGGAGTGTGATTGCAAGGAGGCGGAATGAAATTCGAGGCACATGTCACCGGGCGTGAAGGCCGCTGGTGGGCGGTGGAGATTCCTGCCCTCGGCGAGGACGCCGTAACTCAGGCGCGTCGCCTCTCGGAGGTCGAAAGCGAAGCCCGTGACTACATCGCGGTCTCCGAAGATGTAGCGCCTTCCACCGTCGAGGTCGAGGTGATCATCGATGACATCGGGCAAGCCAAGGATGTTCAGGAACGCTCCGTATGGATTCGAGCGGCGCGAAAGCTCATCGAGCAACTCGAGGACGATGTACAACGCGAAACCCTGGCGTTGACTACCGAACTGGCCGCCGAGAATGTCCCGATGCGAGAGATTGCCCAACTGGTCGGAACAACCTTCCAGCGAGTCGGGCAACTCGCCAACGCCGGTGCTCACCAACCGACGCCTTCACTGTGGGCGATCACCGATCATGATCCCGATGTCCTCGAGCGGGCTCGAAGTGCGCTCATCGCGCTGTTCGAATCGGCCGGGCTCGCCGAATCCACCCCTCGATCGAGATGAGGCAGTCGGCCGCGGACAGGGCATCAGCCGTTCAGACCTAACGGCCTGTTCACCACTCCCGAGGAGCGATCAGTTCTTCGATGTCCGCGTCGCGAAAACCATAGGCGTTGGCCAGAAACCAGAAATCCTGACCGATTTCGTCACGAGCCACGGTCTCGATTTCACTGCCCGCCGCGTCGAACTCGGCCTCCAGCGCATTGAATTCCTCGGTGGCGGCGTGAGTGAGGAGGTACAGCGCGGACAGATCGGCGGGCTGCTCGGCTTCGATGCGTTCACAGAGACTCACCAGGATCGCTTCACCCCGGCGCACCACCTGATCGGGATAGTAATCGTCCTCGTAGAGAAGGCCGAGAAAGCGGTGCGCGAGCACCTGCTGATTACTGATCCCCATGACGGTCCGCCTTGTCTTCGATGTGGCCGCCCGATCATTTCACGCGCGATCCGAAATTCCGGAACCACGGACGGTGACGCACGCTGCCACCGTCCACCGCGGCAGGGAACTATCGACCGCCGCCGAAGATCAACTTCCCGAGGAATTGCCCGACCGCGGTACCGGAGCCACTCGCACTCCCGGAATTCGGTCCGTTCTTGTCACAGTCGCGCTCGGCGAACAGGCCGTCACCACCCCACTGGCAATACACCGGACTCGCCTGCTGTGGAACATCCGCCGCCGCAACCCCCGCAGTAGGCGAGAGCGCGACCATCGCGATCAACGCACCGAACACCCCGCGCACGACAAAATTCTTCATACTCACGAAAATCCTCCCGAACTGCCGACGACGCGGCAGCGAAACCGAAACTGGCTCAAGGGATTCTGCACGGCCGGACACTCCCGCGCAAATACGGGCACTAACGAATATGCGGATGTTGTTAAGTTGCTTCCGACGCAAGCCCTTTGCGTCGGAAAGAGATATCACACATGCAGCTCACGAAGTTCGTGGTGACGACCATCCTCACCGCGGCAGTCACGGCCATCGCCGGTGGAACCGCCAACGCCGAAGCGCCCGTGGCACAGGCGGCGCCCTTCTCCCTTCAGGGTGCCGATCACGGTGTGGCCTTCACTATTTCTCGGTCCTCCGATTCGGAAGACGTCACGGTGGCCCTGGACGGCGGCCGATTCACCGCGACCGACACCGGCTACACCGTCCTCGACGCAGCCGGTGCGCGGATCGGCGAAATCCCGTTCCGCGCCACCACCTCCGACGGCACCGTCGACCTCGCCGCCACCGTCGATCCGACCGGCACCCACCTCACCGCGAAGCCGATCGACGGATGGGTCTCGCAGCGTCAGGTCAACATACAGATGGGGGCGGGAATCGGCGGCACCGTCGGGTTCGTCATCGGGAGCTTCCTCGGCCTGTTCGGCCTGATCGGCATGGGCGTGCTCGCCTTCGTCACGATTCCGGTCGGCATGATCGCCGGCGGTCTCATCGGCGCCGGAATCGGCGGAGCCATCGGCGGATCCCTGCCCGCGTCCGACGAACTCAACCTCTGGCAGTACCACTGCGGCGGCCCTTACGACCCCCGCTGCTGATCGGTCGACTCGAAAATGGCGTCGCCCCGCAGTTCCTGCCGGGCGACGCCGTCGGGAGCGGATCTTCGCGATACGACGTTCCACCGGGCCGGTCAGAGCCGGTCGTCGCGGGTAACCCTGGTCAGTTTTCGTTCAGCAACTCGCCCCACCTGGTGACCGGCCGATGTGATCGGGAAGTACGCCGGCGAATTCGGCTGGACTGGTGACGGCTCGGTGACCGTCTACGCGGGTTCGGCAGGCTCGTCCTACAAGGCAATCAAGCGAAGCTCGTGCGGCAGCGCCGTATCGGAGTCGGTGGAGCGACGAAATCAGGGTGCGGTCCGATAGCGCGCTCTGGCAGCATGGCCGGGTGCCAGATCTGCTGTGGAACGAAGTCGAGAACTTCTTCGACCCCAACCTGATGGGTGACCTGCCGGATCTGTGGGTACCGGACGCCTCGGTCGAGGACTGGCAGGCAGTGTTCGACCTGGTCCAGTCCAATGGGTGGGTAGAGAGTTACCGGGAAGGTGACACCGTGCGACCGCTACCACCTGCTGCGGACGTGCTGCCGCGCCCGGTAGATGCGGAATACGTCACGCTGCGGGTCAGCCCTACCACCAGCGTGCATGTGATCTTCTGGCCGATGTCCGCCACGGAGATCGATTTCGATGTGAACCTTCGCGAGCTGCAAGGTCAGGCCGGAGTGGATACCCTGTGCGACTTCCTGTGCGCGATCGGCCGCCGACTGAGCAAGCCGGTATTCATGGGTGCCGAGGGCCAATACGGTTACCCAGCGCTTGGATTCGACCCCGCAGCCGATCGCGTAGTGCTATTGGCAGATCCAATAGATCGCTGATATGCCGGCTCGGTGATGAGTGGGCCGGGCGGTGTTTGTGGGTTGCAGGATCAGTCGAGACTTCCGGCACTACTACCTCGCTGCTGATCCGCCGAGGTGCCGACATCAAGGTGGTTCAGGCGCGCCTTCACCACGGCAGCGCGATCACGACTCTGCGATATTGCGTGCACCTGGAGCCCGATGACGAGACAACTCGTACGCTGTCGGGGCCGCGATCAAGGATTGGCCTAGTTCGACTGCGTACCGAAGCCGATCAGTAGGCCCATGCCGACGACGAAGACGACCCGAACGCACTGGTAGAAGCTGGTCAGTTCAATCCCGCGTAGCTGTGCAATCCGCTGATCACGATATTGATGATGAAAAGGTTGAACAGCATCGCGACGAAACCGGCCACATTGATCCACGCCGCTTTCGTATCGCGCCATCCACTGGTCGCGCGGGCGTGGAGGTAGGCGGCGTACAGCACCCAGGCGATGAAGGAGCAGGTTTCCTTCGGGTCCCAGCCCCAGAAGCGGCCCCAGGCGGCTTCGGCCCAGATGGCGCCGAGGATGACGCCCGCGCCGAAGAGGGGGAAGCCGATGATGGTGGTTTTGTAGGCGAGGCGGTCGAGCGTGCGGGCGTCGGGGAGACGTTTGGCGATGGTGCCGAGGATGTTGGCGGATTCCTGGCCTTCGGGCTGGCGGATGCGGTACAAGAACAGCAGGCTCGCGATGCCGGAGACGAGGAAGACGCCGCTGCCGACGCTGACGATGGTGACGTGCACCGGGAGCCAGAAGGACCGCAGGGCGGGGACGACGGGGGCGGCGTCGGCGTAGAGGACGGTGCCCGCCAGGAACATCAGGAGGATGACGGGGACGAGCAGGAACGCCCACATCGAGCGGTAGCGCTGTTCGCGCAGGAAGATGATGCCGACGACGGTGGCGGCGGCGGTCGCCATGGTGACGAATTCGTACATGTTGCCGAGCGGGAAGCGGTGGGTCGCGAAACCGCGCAACACGATCGAGAGCACCTGGAGCACGATGCCGACGACAAGGACCGAGAACGCCATATTGCCGAGGCGTTCGGACAGCGGTCGCGCGACGGGCTCTTCGATCTTGCCCGGGCCGGAGCCGGGGCCGCCGACCATCGCGAGTTCACGCTCGGCCACCTGGTTGGCGCGCGTGGTCGCGTACTGCCAGATCAGCAGTATCACCACGAGCGCGTACACGACGATCGCCGATTTGAAGGCGAAGTCGCTGTAGCGTGCGAGGTTTTCGTCGATCTGCATGGTCACTCTCCGGTCGGGTCGGCGTCGCGCGCCGGTTTCGGCTCGGTGCTCGACGCGGCAGTGTTCGTCGCGCCCGGTTCGGCAGGCTGCCCGGATTCCGGGGCCGTGCGCGCGGGTTCACCGCCGCGAAGTTCCGGCTCGTCGAGCAGACGCTCTCGCAGCTGTTCGAATTCACCGCCCCAACCGGCCTGATCGGTTCTGGCGAGCCCGCCCATCTCTACTACAGTACGTCGTTGACCAACCGTACCGGCTCCGTCCGCTTCGGGATAGACCCGGATCCAGACCCGCCGACGCTTCACCAGCAGCGAGACCAGCAGCCCCGCCATCATCGCCAGCGCGCTCACCAGCACCCATTTCTGGGCCGGGTCGTGCGAGACCTGGAGGTTCACGAATTCCTGTGCGCCGTCGAAGGTCACCTTCGCGCCGCTGGGCAGGGTGGTCGATTCGCCGGGACGCAGGTTGACCCTGGCCTCCTTGCTCAACCTGCCCTGTCGGATCTGTTCGGAGTCCAGCGCGAACAGCGATTGCGGCCTGCCGGTGTCGAGTCCGGTGTCGCCCCGGTAGATGTCGACCGCGACGGCGGGATCGTTCATCGCCGGATACGACGAGGTCAGCAGATTCCCGTGGAAGAACGCGGTCGGCGCGAACAGACCCTCGATGGCGATCTGGTTCTTGCGGCGTTCCTCCTCGGTCGCGTACATGCCGCCGGGCGGGTCGATGCGCAGCACGCCGCTGGACAGGAAGGTGCGGGCGTCGTCGGGACGCCACTGGATGGTCTCGGTGCGGGTCTGCCCGTTCGGGAAGGTGACGGTGAAGGTCGGCGCGAAACCGTGGCCTTGCAGGTAGAGGCGGTCACCGGCGACGCGAAGCGGATGGTTGACCCGGATATCGGTGGCACGCCAGGTGTCGGTCCGCAGATCCTCGCCCGCCTGGTATTCGATATTCGAGGTGAACATCTCGGCCTGACCGCTTTCCAGGTAGTCGGCCTCGAAATCCTTGACGCGCACACACAGCGGGGTCATGCCGGTGCCGTCGTTGACGTTGCCCGCCTTGAAGGAATCGAATACCGCGGGTGAGGTGGTGCAGAAACCCGGCCCGTTGTTGGCGATGACGATGACGCTGCCCTCGTAACCGAACAACTTGCCGACCGCGATGGCGATCAACAGTCCGACCAGCGCCAGGTGGAACACCAGATTGCCGAGTTCGCGGGTGTATCCCTTCTCGGCGGAGAGCGTGATCTCGCCCTCGCGCGCCCGCTCGCCGCCGGAGCGGATCTCGGTGCGCCATCCGCGCAGCCGGGTCCGCGACAGTTCGATGACCTGTTCGGGCGTGGCGTCGACGGTCTGTTCGTGATGCAGCGGCAGCCTGGCCAGATTGCGCGGCGTCGGCACCGGCGGGGTGCGCAGCGCGCGGTAGTGATCGAGGCAGCGCGGCAGGATGCAGCCGACGAGCGAGATGAACAGCAGCACGTAGACGGCGGTGAACCAGAAACTGGAGAACACGTCGAACAGTTCGAACCGGTCCATCCACGGCCCGAGCGTGGGACGGTCGGCGATGTACTGCTCGACCTTCTGGGTGTTCAGATTGCGTTGCGGCAGCAGCGCGCCCGGGATCGCGGCCAGCGCCAGCAGGAACAGCAGCACCAGCGCGGTGCGCATACTGGTCAGCCCGCGCCACGCGTTGCGCACCACCGCCCAGAGCCGACCCGGCAGGGACTGGCGCGGCGGCGGGGCCGACGCGGCGGTGGACGGCGTTTCGGTCATCGTCATATCGGCAGCGTCACCTCGGAGACGAACGCGTCGCGCACCCAGCCGACGAACTGATCCCACGCCCCCGTGACCAGCGCGACGCCGACCGCGACGAGCAGAATGCCCCCGATCACCTGGATGGTGCGGGAATTGCGGCGCAGCCAGCCGACACCGCGCAGCGCGGTGGCCGACCCGAATGCCAGGATCACGAACGGCAATCCGAGCCCGAGGCAGTAGGCGACGATGAGCGCGACGCCGCGCGCCGCGGTGGTGCCGTCGGTGCCGGCGGATACCGCCATGACACCGGAGAGTGTCGGGCCCAGGCACGGTGTCCAGCCGAGGGCGAAGACCGCGCCGAGCAAGGGCGCGCCGAGAATGCCGGTCAGCCTGCGCGGTTCCATCCTGGTGTCGCGCTGCAACGCGGGCACCAGCCCGATGAACACCAATCCCATGAGGATCGTGACCACGCCGCCGATGCGTTGCAGCAGTTCACGATTCATGTTCAGGGTCTGGATGACGCCGAAGACGGTGGCGGTGGCGAGCACGAACACCACGGTGAACCCCGCGACGAACAGCCCGGCCGCACCCGCGACCCGCATCCGCCCCGCCCTGATCTGTTCCTTGGACACCTCGGCCGCCGTTGCCGGGTCGTCGCTCGCCCGTTCGGCGACGGCGACCGAACCGCGCCGCGCACCGCTCGCCTGCGCGAGGGTCGCGGGCGGGGCCTCGGCACCGACAAGGCCCGCGAGATAGGACAGGTAGCCGGGTACGAGCGGCACCACGCACGGCGACGCGAACGACACGAGTCCGGCGAGGACGCACGCCCCCAGCGCGAGCAGCAGCGGGCCGGTGGCGGCGGTCTGCTGGAAGGAATCCCCCACACTCGCGAGCACCATCAGCACGACCTTCCCGCCGGAGCCTGCGAGCACCGCGCACGACTCGACCGCCCCACGGCGGCCTGCCCCGGGGCGATCACTGCGAAACCTCCGCCGCGACACGGGCTACCACCGGTTGCAGATCCTCGGCGAGCAGCGATTTCAGGAACACCGCCGCCACCCGGTGATCACGGTCGAGGACCAGCGTCGTCGGGATCACGCTGGTCGGGAAATTACCGCCGAGCGCGAGCAGTGTCCGCATGGACGGGTCGTAGATGGAGGGATAGCCGATCTTGTTGTCGGTCACGAAATCCTGGGCCTTGTCCCGCTGCGGATCGCGGACGTTGATGCCGAGGAATACGACGCCGCTGTCCTTGGTCGCCTCGTAGACCTGTTCGAGGGCGGGCGCTTCGGCCCGGCACGGACCGCACCACTGGCCCCACAGATTCAGCACGACCACCTTGCCCGGGAAGTCCTGGACCGACACGGTTTTGCCCTCGGTCATCAGATCCTCGCCGGACAGGCCGCCGATGGTGCCGCGCGAACTCGGCGGGTCGTACAGGATGGTGGTCTTGCCGCCCGGCGAGACGAATTCGAAGGTGCCGCCCGAAGCCACCGCGTCCGATCCGGTCGAGCAACCCGTCAGCGCGGCGACCAGCGCGACGCAGGCGAGCAGCACCGGACCGCCGCGCCGAACCGGAATTCGACGCGTCGGTGACAGATGTGCCGTGGCACGGCGTGACACATGTGCCGTGAAACGGCGTGACACAGCCGTCGTGGAACGGGCGGAACGAATCATGCGCCGTGTACCGACGGATCCGACCCGCCCGCGGGCTCGGAGTAGACGATGTCGACGAGGGTGTCGCCCTGGTATACGAGGGAGGTCAGCGAGGCCAGCGAGCACTGACGCTGACGCGGATCGTGCCAGAGCCGCTGCCCCTGGAGGAATCGGCGCAGGGTCCACACCGGCAGCTGATGCGAGACGAGCACGGCCTCGTGTCCGGCCGCCTCGACCCGTGCCTTGTTCACCGCGGCGAGCATGCGGTGGGCGATCTGTAGATACGGTTCGCCCCACGACGGGGTGAACGGGTCGCGCAGTTTCCACCAGTGCCTCGGCTTGCGCAGCGCGCCGTCGCCGACCGAAACACGCAGGCCCTCGAAGGTATTGCCCGCCTCGATCAGATTCTCGTCGGTGCGAACCACCAGACCGTGCTGCGAAGCGATCGGCTCCGCGGTCTCCTGGGCACGCTGCAACGGCGAGGCGATCACCACGCTGAGATCGTGATCGGACAGTGCCCGCGCGACCGCCCCCGCCTGCGCTCGGCCCGTCACCGACAGGCTGAACCCGGGCAGTCGGCCGTAGAGGATGCCTTTCGGGTTGTGCACTTCACCGTGCCGCAGCACATGCACGATCGTCTCCAGGCTCGCGTCGACCGGCTCCGGTTCGGATTCGACCTCCGGTTCGGTCGGGCGGGCGACGGTGGTCGTGGCGGAGGACACGGTGGGAACAGCGGAGACCGCAGTGGTCTCGGTGGGCTCGGTGGTCTCGAGTTCATCGACTCCGGCCGCTCGCGCGACAGCGTCGGCGACGTCGACGCCCTCGACCAGCGCGACGGCGGCGAGGGCCGCGGCCTCGGACACGGCCTCGTCGGACCGTGCTTCGGACTCGGCAGCAGCGGGAACGACGGACACGGTCTCGTCGGAAGCGGCACTTTCGGACTCCGCGGCGTCCGAAGCGGAGGCGACCGTGCTCGACTCGACGACAGCCGTGCCGACGCTTCCCTCCGAATCGGCGACAGTCGAATCCGCGGACTCGGACACGGTGCCGGTGGAATCACCGCCGGCCGGTGCGGCGGACTCGGCGGGTGTGCCCTCCACCCGTCGCTGTGGGTCGTCGGGCTGTTCGAGGTCGGAACTCACGCGCGGGATCCTTCGGGGGTGGCGGCCGCGGCCGCGTGTGCGGCGGCGGGCAGAGCGGCGGCGATACGGTCGAACGCGTCCTCGTCGAGCGCCGCCGAGACGAACCATGCCTCGAACGCGCTCGGCGGCGCGTACACCCCGGCGTCGAGCAGGGCGTGGAAGAAGGCGGGGAAACGCCAGGTCTCACTGGCCTTGGCGGCCGCGTAGTCGGTCACCGGGCGATCGGCGAAGAACACGCTCACCATATTGCCTGCGAACTGCACCTGATGCTCGACCCCGGCCGCGGTGAGCGCCTCGGTGAACAGCCCGCCGAGCCGATCCGCGTTGCGATCGAGCGCCGCGTAGACGGCGTCGTCGGCCGCGCGCAAGGTGGCAAGACCAGCGGCGACGGCGACGGGATTACCGGAGAGCGTGCCCGCCTGATAGACCGGGCCGAGCGGGGCCAGTTGATTCATGATCTCGGCGCGTCCGCCGAACGCGGCGGCGGGCAGGCCACCGCTCATGACCTTGCCGAACGTATAGAGATCGCCCGCGACGCCCTCGCGCCCGAACCAGCCCGCGCGGCCGACCCGGAAACCGGTCATCACCTCGTCCATGATCAGCAGCGCGCCGTGTTCGGCGGTGAGGGCGCGCAGGCCCTCGTTGAAACCGGGCAGCGGCGCGACCGCGCCCATATTGCCCGCCGCGGCCTCGGTGATCACACAGGCGATCTCACCGGGATTGGCGGCGAAGGTCTCGGCGACGGCCGTCAGGTCGTTGTAGGGCAGCACCAGGGTGTCGCCCGCCTGGGCGCCGGTGACGCCGGGCGAGGTCGGCAGGCCGAGTGTCGCGACACCGGAACCGGCGTCGGCCAGCAGCGCGTCGACGTGCCCGTGATAGCAACCGGAGAATTTGATGATCTTGGCGCGACCGGTGTAGCCGCGCGCCAGCCGGACCGCGCTCATGGTGGCCTCGGTGCCCGAGTTCACCAGCCGCACCCGCTCCACCGGATCGACCCGGCCGGCGATGACTTCGGCGAGTTCGATCTCGGCCTCGGTCGGCGCGCCGAACGACAGACCGCTGGTCGCCGCTCGCTGGACCGCTTCCACGACGGCGGGATGGGCGTGGCCGAGGATCATCGGACCCCACGAGCAGACGAGGTCGACGTACTCGTTGCCGTCGGCGTCGGTCAACGTGTATCCGTCGGCCGAGGCGATGAACCGGGGCGTGCCGCCCACCGATTTGAACGCTCGTACCGGCGAATTGACGCCGCCGGGGATAACCGAACTCGCCCGGTCGAAGAGCTGAGCGGAAATCGGTACAGCGGCCCTGGTCACGCGCGGAGAAGAACTCACGGCCTCCAGTGTCTCAGCCCGCGCGGGCGGGGTCGACGACAGGGTGTAGTGGAGTGACGCGCGCCGCACTTCCGATGATCGGCAACACGCCGATCCTTCGACGGCGATATCGGTCGCTGGAGGATTGCCGGTGCGTAATCTCGGGCGTTGTCGCATCCGCATCGGCCCAGGAGTCGCTTATATGAGGATCACCGTCATCAGGACTGTCACCCTCGCCGCGGTCAGCGCCGCGGCCGTCTGCTTCGGCGCCGCGACGGCGACCGCCGCGGTTCCGCTGGCCCAACCGGACCAGGGCCGGATCGGTGTGCAACTCAGCCACGGCGAGACCGAGGCGCTGGCGGGCGGCCCGATTCCCGCACTGGTCACCATGGTCGTGCCGCTGAACCGGATCGGCGCGGGCCTGCACAGCGACACCCAGATCTATCGCGACGCGAACGGCGGCGTGCACGCCTCGTTGCGGCAGGTCATCTCCGAGACGACAAACCATCCCGACGGTTCGATCACCCTGTACCTGAACGCGCCAGGCACCAGAGACGGTCGCGTATTCGACATCTATCAGAACTGGACGCAGTAGTGCGCGGCCGACCGCGGGCCGTTCGCCCGCGGTCGGCATCGGCACTACGCGTGTCGGTTTCTCAGGAGTACATGCACGGCACGTCGGCCGAGATGGTGTGCAGCTGGCACATGAAGTTGTTGTAGATGCCGGCCGAACCGGACTCGGGGAGCAGAACCTGCTCCGCGGCCGGGGCGTTCTCCAGCGGCAGCCCGCTCGGCGCCGCCGTCGCAGGACCGGCCGTGAGCCCGACCGCCGCCACCGCCGCCAGAGCCACGCCGAATTTCGCCACCAGAACTCTCACAGATAACACCTTCCATCGAAATATATTGGGCGACAGTCGATCACCGTGGTCGATGATGCTGCCGCTCGACAAGTCGGTGGCGGGGGCGCGTCCGTTACCGACACGCGTCCGCGACACGCCGTCGCGTGGAATGTCGGCAACGATGTCCCGTCGCTAGGTCACACCGACGCAGAAGAGGGCGGAGCCGGTCGAGAGCAGACAGGCCAGCGGGGCGGGTAGTACGCGGAGCGTTCCCGGCGGCACGGTGGGGAGCAGCCCTTGTCGCAGCGGACCGGAGGACGACGTGGGCTCGATGGTCGCGGCGGGTGTTTCGGGCGCCTGCGCCGTCGCGGTGGAACCACCGATAAGGCCGCCCGCCACGAGTGCCACGGCAATCGTCGTCGCGTAGGTTCTCGGCTTCATGCACTAGGCATGCCCGGGTCCGGGACAGCGAAACGGTATGCGGTGCGGGCGGTTCTGTGAAAGGTGGAACGGCGGATTCGTGGCACCGGCCACGACACTCAATCGAGCGCGGTCTGTCCTGTCGACCGCACGACGCGCGCCGCACCGTCTATCACGAGCAATCCGGCCACGCAGATCAAGAAGGCGGCGAGCACCAGCCACGGCGCCACATAGCGGGTCGAATCGAAGGCTGGCAGGTCGCCGATGGGCGCGAAGCTGGTCGTCACCACACCGTTGCCCCAGCTCAGGACCGCTCCGATCACGCAGAGCAGGGCGATCACCGCCTCGCCGAGAGCTGTACTCGTCGCTCGCCTCACGGTCGTCTCCCTTCTCGCCGAGTCGATTCCCGGACTCCTCGATCTTGCCCGACGGGTGGACTTTCGGCGAAGTTCCGGCTCGTGTCGACCTCTCCGGTATGCGGGCGAGTCCCGGATTCCCCGATTCTCCCGGCAGGTCGGTCACCCGTACTCCCGGCAGCCCGGAACCAGAGGATCTACCCGATTTCCCGACCATCTCGGACCCCTCCGATATCTCGGGCGAATCGGACTCCTCGGAGTTCTGGTGCACACCGGCACTCTCGAACGTCTCGGGTTCCCCGATACTCTCGGACCTCCCGGTCTTGGACCTCCCGGACTCCCCGATGCTCTCGGCTGTTCCGGGCTGCCCCAAGTTCTCGCGGTCTCAAGGCGACTGGGCGTTCTCGGAATTCGCCGGATCGCCCACCGAATCGGCGTCCTGGAGATCGACATGCCGACCGGACTTACACCAGCCCGTCGAAATCTCCAACCGTCTCGGTTTTCCCATGCGTCACGGGCTTCGCGACCGTCACGGACTCCCCGGCCGTCACGGACTCCCCGGCCGTCACGGACTCCCCGGCCGCCTCGGACTTGTTGGCCATCTCGAACTTCGCGGCCGTCACGGACTCCCCGAGCGCCTCGGACTCCCCGACCGTCACGGTTTCCCCGACCGTCTCGGTTTCCCCAAGCGTCTCGGTTTCCCCAAGCGTCTCGGTTTCCCCAATCGTCTCGGACTTCGCGGGAGTCTCCACCGACTCCCCATCACCGGACGACCGCGATGACACCGCAGACTCCAACGCCGCACGCAGCCCACGATGATCCCGCGCCCACGCCTGCACCAGACCGCCGTCGGCGAGCTTCAGACCGATCCCCGTCCGCCGCCGGGGCACGCCGGTCAATTCCCCGAGCGCCCGCGCCGATTCCCATTCCTCGTCGTCCCAGGAGTTGCGGTCGCGTTCGGGGAGCACTTCCGCGATCGAGCTCAGCGGGAGGGTTTCCGCGCCGTCGCGCAGGGCGGTATCGGTGAGTTCGACACTCACATGTCGTTGACCCGCGACCACCTGCAAGGCGACGAAACCCGCGACGAGGGCGCCGCAGAAGATCAGGGCGAACCAGTGCACGGGACTGGACGAGACGATTTCGACGATGAGCACGGTCGCGCAGAGCACGGGGCCGTAGGCGATGCTGCGCCGACGCGCGCCCGGCTCGAAGAACAGGACGGTGGCGTCTTGCGGTTCGGTCACCGTGTCGGGCCGATCACGCGGACGGAACCGTGGCGAATAGCGGGCAGGATCAGCCGACCACACCGGGCAGCAGCAACAGGGCGACGGTGAGGACACCGAACAGGATCAGCAGGCTCAGCACGAGCAGTTCTCGTCGAATGCTCTGTGGCTGTTGGATGACCACGCGCATCGATGCCTCCGATCTCCCGAAGCTTTCGGAAGGCGCTCTTACGCAAGGTAAGACGAACGCGCGACCGACAACTACCGGTTCCCATGTCCACTGTGACAACCCTCACCATACATGCCGCCCCGCCGCCGACAAACTTCGTGCCCGGTTGCCTGTTGTTTACCGACGGTTCACCAGGAAGTAAGCGGTCGAATCCCGACGATGACCCAGAAAAATCGCGCCGCCCGCGAGCACGCCCTGAACGATCGACGCACCGCCCGCGACCAGTGTCGCGACCCCGCCCACCGTGTCCAGAGTGAACAGCGTGCCGACGGCCATGAACACCAACCAGACACCGACGACGGTCAGCAGCGTCCGTGCCCACAATTTGCCCCGCCCGAACATGTACACGAACAAAATCCCGAGCCCGGTGATCACCAGGCCGACCAGCACCACCATGACGAAGACGACCAGAACCATCGCATCGGCGAAGGCCGGGGTGGTATTCGGATCGGTCTCGCGCAATTGCTCGAGTATCTGCTCGCCGAAATCCTGTCGTTGTCCGAGTGCCGCGATCATCGAGGCCGTGAGTTGCACGACACCGAATCCGATCACACCCCACCACAGTTGCCACGCGGTTCGGACGTCTTCGGGCATGGGCGGGCGTGGAGGCGGTCCGACACTCACCGGGTAGTGCATATTCGTCACGACAACCAGTGTGCTGCCTCGGCGGCCCAGTAGGTGAGCACGATGTCCGCGCCCGCGCGACGGATCCCCGTCAACGATTCCAGCACCGAGGCCCGGCGATCGATCCAGCCGCGTTCGGCGGCGGCCGTGATCATCGCGTACTCGCCCGAGATCTGATACGCCGCGACCGGCACCGTCGAGCGGTCTGCGACCTCGCGCAGGATGTCGAGATAGGACATGGCCGGTTTCACCATGACGATGTCGGCGCCCTCGGCGAGGTCGAGATGCAGTTCGCGCAGCGATTCGCGGCGGTTCGCCGGATCCTGCTGGTAGCTGCGGCGATCACCCTCCAGCGAGGAGGAGACCGCCTCGCGGAACGGGCCGTAGAAGGCCGAGGCGTATTTGGCCGCGTAGGCGAGGATCCCGGTATCGGTGTGCCCGACCGCGTCGAGGCCGCGCCGGATCGCGCCGACCTGACCGTCCATCATGCCGCTGGTGCCGAGCAGATCAGCGCCCGCCTCGGCCTGGGCCAGCGCCATGTCGACGTAGCGGTGCAGGGTGGCGTCGTTGTCGACCGCGCCGTCGGAGGCGACGACGCCGCAGTGCCCGTGATCGGTGAATTCGTCCAGACAGGTGTCGGCCATGATCACCGTCGACCCGCCGACCTCGTCGGCGAGCGCGCGCAGTCCCCGGTTCAGGATGCCGTCGGGATCGCTGGCCTTGCTGCCGGTCGCGTCCTTGTCCTCGGGCAGCGGAACACCGAAGAGCATGAGCCCGCCGACCCCGGCCGCGACCGCCTCGACCGCCGCTTTGCGCAGCGAATCCATCGAATGCTGCATCACCCCCGGCATCGAGCTGATCTCACGCGGTTCCTCGAGCCCGTCGGCGACGAACATCGGCAACACCAGATGCCGTGGGCGCAGGGTGGTTTCGGCCACGAGACGACGCAGCGCGGGGGTACGGCGCAACCGCCGCGGGCGGTCCAATCCGGTCATGAAATGGACGATACGCCTGCTCCGACGGGCTGTCGCGACCGCCCGGCGCGACCGCCGACAGGGACACCGAAAGCCTTCGCGGCCAGCCGTTTTCTGTCGGTGGGTGCGAGTAGAATCGAAGATGTGTTCGAGGGAATTCGCACAGATCTCGGATAATCGCAGATTCACACGACGCGGATTCCCGACCCGAGGGGAGGACGATCATGGCCGCCATCAGCCAGACCGCCAGCAGCCGGACCGCCGCACCGAATTCGAAGCTCATCGAGCCCTTCGTCCCACTGGAGAAGCGCCCGCTGCCCGCGGGCAGGCCACGCAAGTGGTACGTCACCCACAACCGCAGGCTCAAGGCCATGCGGCTCACCATCGCGATGCTCGATTCCGGCATCTACCTGCCGAATCAGGCGAGCAACGAGAAAATCAGGCGCACCGCCGATCTCATCGGAATCCGCCCGCCCTCCGACAGCACCTGCCGCCTGGTCCGCACCCTCCTGCGCTACAGCCGCTGAGACACCGCCGTTCGCGAGGATTCGCGACGGTCCGACGGCGGGCCGCGACGGCTCGCCGCTCCGGACAGGTTCGCGACCGTCCACGATGGATTCACACCCGCTCACGGCGATTCGCGACCACCACTCACCACCGCAGACAGCGGTCCTGCAACAAGTCGACCACCGCTCCCAACCGTCCACAACGGGTTTCGCGGCCGTCTCGCGTCCGAACCATCGAAACGCACCCACCACAGGCGCGAGCCCGACGAGCGCCCCGTTCGCGGCCGTCTCGCGTCCGAGCGGTCGAGACAATGCGACGAAGTCGCGAGTATCGACCGCTCGGACGCGAGACAAGAAGGGCCGCGAACCCGCGGCCCCCGGGCCGCCAAAATCACAGCGAACCCGCGGCCCCGGCCGCTAATTACCTACTGCGACGGCTCTTCTTGCGCGGCGGGGGCAGTAGGCCCTCGGCGCGCAGCCGGGCCGCGTGTTCGGCCAGTGCCTCGACCAGCGGACCGACCTGGGCGACCTCGGGCTGCACATCGACGCGCAGACCGAATTCGATCGCCGTCTCGGCGGTCTTCGGGCCGATACAGGCCACGATGGTGCGGGTATGCGGCTTGCCCGCGATGCCGACCAGATTGCGGACCGTGGAGGAGGAGGTGAACAGGACCGCGTCGAAACCGCCGGTCTTGATCATCTCGCGGGTCTCCGCGGGCGGCGGTGAGGCACGCACGGTCCGGTAGGCGGTGACGTCGTCGATTTCCCAGCCGCGGTCACGCAGACCCTCGGCCAGGGTTTCGGTCGCGATGTCGGCCCGGGGCAACAGGACTCGGTTGACCGGATCGAAAACGTCGTCGTAGGGCGGGAAATCGGCCAGCAGTCCCTCCGAGGACTGTTCCCCGCTGGGGACGAGTTCCGGATTGATGCCGAACGAACGCACCTTGTCCGCGGTGGCCTCGCCGACGCAGGCGATCTTCACGCCCGAGAAAGCCCGTGCGTCCAAACCGAATTCGGCGAATTTCTCCCACACCGCGCGGACCGCGTTGGTGGAGGTGAACACCACCCACTGGTAGCGGCCGTCGACCAGCCCCTTGACGGCGCGTTCCATCTGCGCGGGACTGCGCGGCGGCTCGACCGCGATGGTCGGCACCTCCATCGGGATGGCGCCGTGGGTGACGAGCCGTTCGCTCATCTCGGCGGCCTGATCCTTGGTGCGCGGCACGAGTACGGTCCAGCCGTACAGCGCCCGCGATTCCCACCACGACATCTTCGATCGCGCGGCGACGACCTTGCCGATGGTCACCACCAGCGGGCCGACCAGTTCGGAGGCCGCGCTGTTCAGCGTCGCCAGCGTCGCCTCTATGGTGCGCTGCTGACGGGTGGTGCCGCGCACGGTCACCGCGACCGGGGTCTGCGGGGCCATACCGTGTTCGACCAGCGCGCTCGCCGTCTCGGCCAGATGGCCGGAGGTGGCGTGCAGTACCAGCGGGCCGGGGGCCGACGCCAGCGCCGCCCAGTCGACCTCGCCGCGCACATCGGCTTCGGTATGACCCGAGCCGAGCGCGATACCCGCGTAGCTGGGCACCGAGGAACCGCTGGGCAGGCCCGGCAGCACCTCGAAGACCATATGCGAACGGGTGACGGTGTTGACCTCGTTGATCACGGCGTCGGTGGTCAGCGGATCGCCGGCGACCACCCGGACCACGTCGTGGCCGTTGCGGGCCTCCGCGATCAGGGTTTTGGCGACCTCGGCCGGTTCGCCGAGCGCGGGGCGCACGTCGACCGGACGGGTGCCGTCCTCGTCTTCCTCGACCGCCGAGCCGATGAGCGCGAGTACGCCCTTGTCGACATCGGGGTCGGTGAACGCCAGTGTGGCCCGCCCGAGGACTTCACGCGCACGCACGGTGAGCAATGCCGGGTCACCGGGGCCCGAACCGACGAACAGGATACGACCCGGGTGCTTCTTCGTCCCTCGGCTCATGCCTGCACCTCTGTGATTCGCTCGCTTCGCTCGCTCATGATCGGCTGTTCTCCATTGGGCTGGGGTGGGGTGAAGTCTGAGGTGAGGAGCTCGCGCGCACCGAGCTCCAGCAATTCGCGGGCCAGGGCCCGGCCGAGTTCCGCCGCGTCCTGCGGTGAACCGACCACCGAGGCACGCAACACATCGGATCCGTCGACCGCGGCGGCGCATCCGCGCAGCGAGAGTTCGTCGAAGATCCGGCCGTCGTCGTCGATCGATTCGACGACTTCTCCGAGCGCGCCGACGGGGACGGTACAACCGGCCTCCAATTCGGCGAGCAGACCGCGCTCGGCGACGACGGCGGCTCTGGTGGCCGCGTCGTCGAACTGCGACAGCGTCTCGATCAACGCGCTGTCGTCACTGCGGCATTCGACCGCCAGCGCCCCCTGTGCGGGGGCGGGCAGCATCTGCACAGGTTCCAATGCCTCGGTGACCGCGTCCAGCCGGTCGATCCGGGCCAGCCCGGCTCTCGCGACGATCACGGCGTCGAGTTCGCCGTCGGCGACCTTGCTCAGCCGGGTGTCCAGGTTGCCGCGCAGCGGCAGCACCTCGAGACCGAGCCCGAGGGCGAGCAATTGGGCGGCGCGGCGCGGCGCGGACGTGCCGACCTTCGACCCGGCGGGCAGTTCACCGAGCACGAGACCGTCGCGCGCCACCAGGGCGTCGCGCGGATCCTCGCGGGGCGGAACGGCCGCGATGGTGAAACGCGGGTCGGGCGCGGTGGGCAGATCCTTGTAGGAGTGCACCGCGATGTCGATATTCCCGGCCGCCAGTTCCTCGCGCAGCGCGGAGGTGAAGACACCGACACCGAGTTCGACCACCGGTTCGGAGGATTCGTCGCCGACGGTTCTCACGATGACCAGTTCGGCCTCGTGCCCCGCGGCGATCAGCGCGTCGCGGACGGTACCCGACTGGGTGCGCGCGAGCAGGCTCCCGCGGGTCCCGATCCGCCAGGAACGGCGCGTGCCGGGCACTGTCACGTTGTCCTCTTCCTGAAGGCGCGTCATCGGGGATTCCCCTGTTCCTCACCCAGGTGGCCGGTGGTGAAATCGTCGGCCAGCGCGGCGCCGAGTTCACCGGCGAGCGTGGTGATCTCCATCGGCGCGGCGACCGCCTGTGCCGCACCGGGTTTGAGTTCGAACAGTTCGCGCAGGGCCTCGGCGTAGCTGTCGCCGCCCGGAGTCGACGCCAGTTGCTTGACCCGCACCGTCGGCGCGTGCAGCAGTTTGTCGACCACGCGGCGCACCGTGCGCGCGACCTCGTCGCGTTCGGGATCGGCCAGGCTCGGCAGTCGCGAATCCAGGCGCAGCAGTTCGGCTTCGACCACTTCGGCGGCCCGCTGGCGCAGCGCCGCCACGGTCGGCGTCACCTCGGCCATCCGCTGGCCCGCCAGGTATTTGGCGAGTTCGTCGGCGACGATCGCACGCGCGGCGGCGGTGTCGTCGGCGGCGGCGCCCGCGGCCGGATCGTGTTGCAGCGTCTCGATATCGATGACCGACACGCCGGGCAGTCCGGCGACCGCGGGTTCGACATCGCGCGGAAGTCCGAGGTCGCAGAAGACCAGCGGCCGTTCGGCAGAGGGGATTTCGGCCCGATCGCGGTCGGCGAGCGCGCGGTGGGTATCGGCCAGGGTCACCACGGCGCCGATCGCTCCGGTGCAGGTGATGACCACATCGGCCGAGGCCATGGCCTCGGTCAGACCCGAGAGTTCCAGAGCCGAGGATTCGACGCCGTAGCCCGCCGCGGTGTCGGCGAGTCTGCGGGCCCGCTCGATGGTGCGGTTCACCACGATGATCCGGCCGATGCCCGCGCGCGAGAGATGGGCCACGGCAAGCCCGCCCATCGCACCGGCGCCGACGACGACCGCGGTGCGCCCGACCAGGGCGGTGTCGGCGGAATCCGCCGTGCCGCGCAGGACCGATTTGGCCTTGTCGAGCGCGACCGAGACCACCGACGCGCCCGCACGGTCGATACCGGTCTCCGAATGCACGCGTTTGCCGACCCGCAGCGCGTGCTGGGCCAGTTCGTGCAGGGTCCGCCCGACGGCCTGCTGGGCGTCGGCGGAGGCGTAGGCGGCGCGGATCTGACTGAGCACCTGCTGCTCGCCGACCACCATCGAATCCAGCCCGGAGGACACCGCGAACAGGTGTTCGGCCGCGGCCTCGCTGTAGCGCACGTAGGCGTGTTTGGTCAGATCCGCGAGCGGAAGCCCGGAATGTCTGGTGAGCAGGTCGCCGACCTCGGCGAGACCGCCGTGGAAGGCATCGACCACCGCGTAGACCTCGATGCGGTTGCACGTCGAGACGATCATCGCCTCCGAGACGTGGTCCGAGGTCAGCATCCGTTCGATCAGCTTGGGACGGTCGGTGTCGGTGATGGCCACCTTCTCCAGGACCGAGACGGGGGCGCTCCGATGCGAGATCCCGACCAGAAGAACGCTCATGGTGAAACCACCGATCCCTTGCTGCTTGGCTCCGTTGCCTGATGCGAGGTCGAGTGCGTGATCGCCGCACGCGCGGCTCCGGTGCGCGGAGCGGGGGCACGGCGGGCGATCCGGCCCGACACGGCCGACGCCACTTCCGCGAGAGGTTCGGGCTCGGTGTTGCGGGTGCGCTCGAAGGAGAGCATCTGCATCTCCACCGCGAGATCCACCCGGCGGACCTCCACGGCGGGCGGCGCGTCGAGCACGCTCGGCGCGAAACTCAGGATCGACTGGACACCGGCGGCGACCAGGCGGTCGCACACACCCTGCGCGGCGTCGTCGGGGACGGTGATGACGGCGATGGTCGGGTCGAGCGCGATGACCGCCTCGTGCAGCACCGCGACGTCGCGCACCGACAGACCGGCGACGGTCCGGCCGATCACCGAGGGGTCGTTGTCGAAGATGCCGACCACCGTGAAACCGCGTCGCTTGAACCCGCCGTAGCCGACGAGGGCGCGGCCCAGATTGCCCGCGCCGACCAGTACGACGCGATGTCCGTCGGAGAGTCCGAGCACATCCTCGATCCTGGTGCGCAACTTGGCGACGTCATAGCCGACACCCCGAACGCCGTTGGGTCCGAGGAAGGACAGATCCTTGCGCAGTTTGGCCGAATTGACACCCGCCGCGACAGCGAGTTCCTCACTCGATACGATGAGGACTCCATCCTCGGCCAACATCGCGAGGACACGGAGATAGGTAGCCAAGCGCCCGACGGTGGCCTGCGGAATGTCCTTGTTCGGCACCGTCTTCTGCAGAGCTCTGCCGGAGACGCCACTCGGCGCCTCATGCTGCTCTGTCACGTCGTAGGCTCCTCGTCCCGGATTGCTCGTCATCCGGTTCGTCGCTCGACCTCTGACCCGGGGCGGCCCGGTGCCATGATCGATGTTTCGGATTTCAGGGCGGCTCCGCAGCCTCGGCATGCGGGTCGCGTGCCACCACCGTAACCGCTTGTGCAGCCCTTCACAAAGTCGGTGAAATTGGCCTCATTTTCCGCTGCGACCAGCGGTGCGGCGGAAACGGACGCGAACAGCGTTTCCTCATCGACGCAAATCGGCGCGCAAACGGGACTCGTCCACGTCGAAATAGCTGTGCTCACGGCCGTCGAGCAGCACGACAGGAAGCCGGTCGCCGTACTCCGCGCGCAGGCCAGGGTCGGTGGCCGCGGCCTCGTCGACATCGACGGTGCCGGGTTCGATACCGAAATCGCCGCAGATCACGCGCAGCTGTTCGAGTGCTGTGGAACACAGTCCGCAACCCGATCTCGTCAGCAGCGTCACGGAATGTGTGGGATTGGTCATGAGTGTTATTAAATCCCCTCGCCACGGTCGATCCAGTACCCCTGGTCCGCCGAAACTGTCGCCGGATCCCGCTAGTGTGGACACGTTCGCGCGCGACGGGCGGAGGTAATTGGTGCCGGAACGATCGAAGATCGAGAGGGCGGGATTCATCGCGGGGCGCTTCGGCGAGTTTCCGGTCAGGTGGAATCAGGGCAGATTCGGTCAGAACCTGCAAGACCAGCTCGCACGCATCTCTCGGAGTCCTTTCGGCCCGAGCGAGGAGGAAGTGCGCGCCAACCTGGCGGGCGAGGCCAGCGCCGACGCGGCGTTATCGCTGCACGACGCCGAAATCGCCGCGGGCGGGCCGCCGGAAAGTCTCGGCCCGGAAGCCCCGCGTGACCTGACCGCGGCCGCGTTCTTCGACGTCGACAACACCATGGTGCAGGGCGCCTCCATCGTGCACTTCGCCCGTGGGCTGGCCGCGCGGAAATACTTCAAGACCTCCGACCTGGTCGACGTCGCCTGGAAACAGGTAAAATTCCGCGTCACCGGCAAGGAGAACAGCACCGATATGGCCGCGGGCCGGGAGAAAGCCCTCGCCTTCATCGCGGGCCGTCCCACGGCGGAACTCGCCGCTCTCGGCGAGGAGATCTACGACGAGATCATCGCCGACAAGATCTGGCCCGGCACCCGCGCACTCGCGCAGATGCACCTGGACGCCGGTCAGCAGGTCTGGCTCGTCACCGCGACCCCGGTCGAATTGGCCCAGGTGATCGCCAAACGACTCGGCCTCACCGGCGCGCTCGGCACCGTCGCGGAAAGCGTCGACGGTAAATTCACCGGCCGCCTCGTCGGCGATATCCTGCACGGCCTCGGAAAAGCACACGCCGTGCGCACCCTCGCAATTCGCGAGGGCCTGAATCTCAAACGCTGCACCGCCTATTCCGACAGCCACAACGACGTCCCGATGCTGTCGCTGGTCGGCACCGCCGTCGCCATCAACCCCGACTCCGACCTACGCGAGGTCGCCAAGAACCGAAGCTGGGAAATCCGCGACTTCCGCACCGGCCGCAAAGCCGCCAAGATCGGCGTGCCGACCGCCTTGGCCCTGGGCGCCGCCGGCGGCGCCGTAGCCGCGGCAATAACCCGCCGCCGCGAACATTGAACCGGAGAGCACCCAGCCCATTCCTCCACCTGGATGGCACGTCCCCCTCCGCCGCTGAATCACGCCCCACGGTCGAAGCCACCCCGGATCACCCATCCCCGCCGACCTGAGCAACATCAGTCCCACGATCACAGCCAGTTTTCCAACACATCCACCCCACCCGGAGCGAGTCTTACGAGCGCCCGTTCGCGGCCGTCTCGCGTCCGAGCGGTCGAGACAATGCGACGAAGTCGCGAGTATCGACCGCTCGGACGCGAGACATCAAGGGCCGCGAACCCGCGGCCCCCGGGCCGCCAAAATCACAGCTCCCGCGGCCCCCGGGCCGCCAAAATTTCACCCCGTGAAGGGGTTGCGGCGCTTGGTGAGCAGTTTGTACAGGGTCTGCTGGATCGTCTCGCGCACCTGGTCGGTGACCTCGAACATGGTCATCGGGTCGTCGGCGGCCTCGGGCTCGTAGGCGGTGGTCGCGATGGGTTCGCCGAATTCGATGTACCACTTCGAGGGCAGTGGCAGCGCGCCGAGCGGGCCGAGGTGCGGGAACAGCGGCGTCACGGGGAAGTAGGGCAGGCCGAGCAGCCGGGCGAGCGGCTTGAGGTCGGCCAGTTTGGGGTAGATCTCCTCGGAGCCGACGATCGAGCACGGGATGATCGGCACGCCGGTGCGCACCGCGGCGGCGACGAAACCGCCCCGGCCGAAGCGCTGGAGCTTGTACCGGTCGGCGTAGTTCTTGCCGACGCCCTTGAAACCCTCGGGGAAGACGCCCGTCAACTCGCCCGCGCGCAGCAGTCGTTCGGCGTCCTCGCGGCAGGCCAGGGTGTGGCCCGCCTTGCGGGCGAGCATGCCGAGTACCGGCATTTCGAAGATCAGGTCGGCGGCGAGCAGACGCAGGGCCCGCTGCTTGGCGTGGTGGTCGTGCACGGCCAGCTGGAGCATCAGCCCGTCGAGCGGGACGGTGCCCGCGTGGTTGGCCACGATGAGCGCGCCGCCGACCTCCGGAATGTGCTGCATGCCGTTGACCTCGACGCGGAACCACATATCCGACATGGGCCGCAGCGCGGGCAGGATGACCGATTCGAGCAGGTGCTCGTCGAATCCGAACTCGTCGATCTGGTAGTCGCCGGTGACGCGGCGGCGCGCGAATTCGGCCGTCTTGCCGATCTGCGCGCTGAGCGCACCGCGCACCAGGTCCGATACCGACCGGGGCCGCGGCGGTTCGGTGGTGGCGCGGCGATCGCTGAGCGAGGTCACCCGGCCCGACGCCGTATCCCCGGTCTGGAATTCCGGTCGGCGTCGGACAGCGACCCGCTGACGCGACTCCACATTCTGATCGTGAAGGTGGATCACTTTCGCTACGTGATTCATGAATGTGCTCCCGTACCGGCCCCGAGCAGGCCGAGCAGTTTATTTTCTGCGGCATCGATCCACGCGGGATCGAAGACGGGCCGCAACGCTGCGCCCCCGATGAAGTCGTCGAACGCCTGCACCGTTGTCCAGCGCGGCACGAACTGGAGTTCGGTCCGCATCCGGGTGGTGTCCAGGCCACATCCGAAGTGGAAATAATCGAGCTGTTCGCCGGTGAACTCACGCATGACCGGCCCCATCAGCGCCCGTCCCGCGGTGCGGAACAGGATGAAGGGAACCGGCAGTTCGATGCGGCCTGCGCGCCGCAGCGCCTGGGACAGCGTAAGCGCACCGTCCCCTGCCACATTGTAGGTGCCGCCGGGCGCCATCCGCGCCGCCTGTTCCAGCGCGGCGACGGCATCCTCCTCGTGGAGCAGTTGCAGCCGCGCGTCACGACCGAAGACGGTGGGGGTGACCGGGGATTGCAGATACTGCACGCCACGCCCGGCCAGTCGCGGTCCGACAATCGGCGCGAAACGCAATATCGAGGCGGAAATATCGGGTCTGCGCCGGGCGAGTCCGCGGACGAAACTTTCGATTTCGATCATGTCGCGTGCGAACCAACCGCGCGGTGGGGTTCGCGCGCTCATTTCCTCGGTGAATTTCGCGGGGTCCTTGGCGCTGCATCCGTAAACCGCCGATGTCGAGCGCACGACCACCCGGCGCACCGACGGCGATTTCTGACAGACCGCGAACAACTGCATCGCGCCGAGGACGTTGAGGTCCTTCATCACCGCACGGCCACCACCGGCCGGCGGGCGCGACAGCATCGCGGCATGGACAACGGTATCCACGTTGTATCCGCTGATCACCTTGCGGATCAACGGATTTCGAATATCGGCGCGCACGAACTCGGCGCGCCCCATGCGACGGCGCAGCTCACGGCTCGGCGTCATGGTGTCGACCGCGACGACCCGATCGATCCCCGGGTCCTGCGCGAGCCGAGCGACGGTATTGCCACCGAAGAATCGGCTCGCACCCGTCACCATCACCACGTTCGGCGCGTCAGCGTCTCTTACCTCAGATCCCACGGCACCGGATCCCACCTACGAGGCCCTCATTTCGATTTCCTGGCGGTTCAAGCGTAACCGCTACCGTCCGAGACACCGAGAGTATTAACCAGGTTCTAACGATGACTTCAGTCACCGGATACATTCGCGCATTGCAAATCGTGTTGTTTCAAAAAGATGAGGCCCGTCACCACAGGGGTGACGAGCCTCATCTTTCGAGCGCGAGCTTACTTGCCGAGTTTGCGCCGCTGAACACGTGTACGGCGAAGCAGCTTACGGTGCTTCTTCTTCGACATGCGCTTACGACGCTTCTTGATCACAGAACCCATAGGGTTGTCCTCGCGTTCTCTCTACTCGGCTGGTCGGCGCGCACGCTCGGGGCGTACGCCATTTTCGGTGCTCGCGCCGCCGGCAGGCACCGGACACCACAAAGGGGCGCCGTCGGCAGGCGAACACGAACCGAGGGTCCATGCTACCCGCCCCTGAGGCGGCGCTTCCGGGGCCCTCCGTGCTGACGCGAGCCGGCGCCCGCGGGCGCGTCACGCGCCGCGGGCCGGATGGATTCGATTCACCCCGCGTCGAAGTAGGACGTCTCCAGGTAGTCGTGAACCGCTTTCGCGTGCACCCGGAACGAGCGACCGACGCGCACCGCGGGCAGTTCACCCGAGTGGACGAGCCGATACACCGTCATTTTGGATACCCGCATCAGATTCGCGACCTCGGCTACCGTCAGGAACTGCGTGCCGCCGCCGAGTAAGGGTTGCCCCGAACTCGCTCGGCTGCCCGATGGACCCGACGAACCAGGCGATGAACCCGAATTATTTCCAGACATCTTATTCGCAGACATCATTGCACCATTGACCTCCGGCACGTCCGCGCCGCCGGCTTCCCCACCGGCGGAACAGACACGCACGTGCTCCTTGAAGCTTAGCGGTGCCAATGGGATTACTGCGACGGGTGTGAGAAATCAGCGCCGCTTGCAGGGCATCGGCGAGTCACCTCGCGGACGCGCGGTGTTCGATTTGCGTTGTTCGAGGTTCGCCGCACCGCAATCACCGGTTCACGAGCGCGCGGTCAGGACGCGACACCGTTCCCGTCGTTCGCCCCCTGTTCGGCGGAGCGGTCCTTGGCCGCGTGCAGCGCTTCCATGAAGGCCGAGCGCAGACCGCCGCGTTCCAGTTCGCGCAGGGCGGCGGCCGTCGTGCCCGCGGGCGAGGTGACCGCGGCGCGCAATTCCACCGCGCTCTGGCCGGAATCGTCGAGCAGGGCCGCGGAGCCGATCATCGTCTGCACCACGAGCTGGGTGGCGACCTCCCTGGTGAGCCCCAGTCCGACGCCCCCCTCGACCAGAGCCTCGACCACGAGGAAGAAGTACGCGGGACCGGAACCCGACAGCGCGGTCACCGCGTCCATCTGGGACTCGGCGACCGTCGCGACCCGGCCCACCGAGGCCAGGAGCTCGTTCACCAGCGCCAACTGCTCGGGCCGGGTGTAGCGGCCGGGGGCCAGCACGCTCATACCCTGACCGACCAGCATCGGGGTATTGGGCATCACCCGCACCACCGGGAATCCGGCGGGCAGTTTGGCCTCCAGCCGCGCGGTCGGCACACCTGCCGCCAGTGAGACCAGGACCTGATCCTTGTCGCCGCCCAGGTCGGCTTTGCCGAGTTGGGTGAGCACCGTGTCGACATCGCCCGGTTTGACGGCGATCACCAGCAGATCGGCGCCGACGGCCGCGTCGGTCACCGAATCGGTCACCCGTACCCCGAAGCGCTCCGCGATCAGCTCGGCCCGATCCTTGTACGTCTCCACGACGACCAGATCCTTGCTCGCACGCCCGGACTCGAGCAAACCGGCGATCAACGCCTCCCCGATGCGACCGCCACCGATCACCGCAATTCTCGTCATGGGGGTCAAGGCTAGACGCGATACCGGCACGGTCAGAAACGGGGCGACCGGTCCCTATCCGGCCCCGGTCGCGGTATCAGGCCCGCGGATCGCGCACCGGTATGAGGGCCAGCTGACGGCTCTGCGCGACCACAGCGCCGGTGGAGTCGAGCACCAGCTGATCCTCGTCGAACATGCGCTCGCCGACCTCGTGGGTGGTCGCGATGACGCGCAGCCAGCCGGGGGCGGGCCTGCGGCGCAGATAGGTCGTCATCTGCACGGTGGGCGCCCAGCCGAAATGTCCGAGATTCATCGGCACCGGCGGGCTCATATCGGCCGACATGATGGCGAAGTAGGCGGCCACCTCCGGATCGGCCTGATCGCCCGCGCGGGGGCGCATCCACAGCCGTAGTCGCGGTTCGCCGCGCTGTCCCTCCAGAAAACGGGCCCAGTCGCGATCGAGGAACAGGTCGGCGCCCTGCCCCACGTGCACGATCTTGCCCATCGGGGAGCCGTCCTCGTAGTCGGCGGCGTCGGCGGGCGGTTCGGCGGGCATATCGCCGTGCTCGGGCGCGTACACCGGGGCGACGTCGTCGAGGCGGCCGAAGGTGAACGCCGTGCGGACCAGACCGCGATCCCCCTGGATCAGGGTGACGTCGGCCAGACAGATCTGGCGACCGATCTTGCGGACGCTGACCTCGTAGTCGACAGCGCCGGGTTCCGGCGCGCCGAGGAAATCCGTACTCGCCGCGATGGGGGCCATCTCGGCCAGGGCGGGGTCGGTGGCACGCAGCCAGTTGGTGGCGGCCGCGGCGCTCCCGGCGACCATGGTGCCGCCGTGCACCTTCTTGCCGATGGTCCAGATCTCATCGATGACGCCGGTGTAGCGGCCGGTGCCGGGGGCGGTCGCGTCCACCTCGGTCAGCGCGCACACGCGGCTGAACGGGGCGTCCGTCGCGGTGTGCTGCTCCACGTGCGCGGTCAGCTCCGTCGTCATCGTCACTCCTGTCGTCGAATCCGCGCCGGATCCGATCGCGGTACCTCGATGCCGTACCTGGCGGTCACCGGGACCGGTCACGATGACGCGGTGTTCGTACAGCGTAGAACGAAGGGTGGGCGCCGAGCCATTCCCGGTGGCCCGGATCGCGTCACACGTGTTTGGCCTGCGATGACGAGGTGGCCGGGGCCGGCGTCTGCCCGTTGAGATGTTCGCGGGCGAAACGGAGTGTGCGGTCGAGCATGGCGGACCGGTCGGCGGTGGTGCGCGCGTTCTGGGTGTTGATCTCGGCGACCGCGTGGCCGGAGAATCCGGACTCGACCAGCATCGCGCAGACCTCGGCGCAGGGCTGGGTGCCCTCGCCGGGAACCAGGTGCTCGTCGTGGGCGGCGCCACGCCCGTCGGCCAGATGCAGATGCGCGAGACCGCCGCCCATCCGCGCGGCGAGCAGCAGCGGATCGGCGCCCGCGGTCGCGGTGTGGGACAGATCGAGGGTGTAGTGCTGGAATCCGGTATCGGTCGGATCATAGGAGGGACTGAAGGCCGTCAACCCCGGACCCGGTCCACCCCTGCGTTCCAACCGCTTGACCGAGGTCTCCTTGCGACCGAACAGGGTGTCCGCGCGCATCGGGAACATGTTCTCCACCGCGACGATCACCGAACTGTGTTCCTCGAGTTCGGCGACCTGGGCCGCGAAACCCTGGGCGTAGCGACGCTGCCAGCGAAACGGCGGATGCACCACGACACTTCCCGCGCCGAGCGCCTCGGCGGTCCGCACGCTGCGTTCGAGTTTGGCGACCGGATCCGCTCCCCAGACTCGTTGCGAGATGAGCAGACACGGCGCGTGCACGGCGAGCACGGGCACACCGTACTTGCGCACGTAACCCTGAACCGTGGCGATGCTCTGACTGGCGGGCTCGGCCCACACCATCAATTCCACACCGTCGTAACCGAGTTCGGCCGCGTACTGGAACGCGGACTCGGTGTTCTGTGGATACACCGACGCGGTCGACAAGCCGACCAGGATCCGCGCACCGAGGTCGTCGTCCTGCTCGAAATTCCCCACGGCCACTCCCCGCTCAGTTCGTGCTGAGAAGGAAGGCGAGCGGTCCCAGCGTCACGAAGATGCCGACGACAACCGCGATCACGGTGCTGAGGATGTCGTCGGTCTTGCGCAGGATCCTGACCAACGTCACCAATCCGAGGATGACGATCATCGCCAGGGTCAGCGCGACCCAGGGCAGCATCTCCCACATGCGCTCGAAACCCTTGAACAGCAACATCCCCGCGATAGCCGCGCCCGCGCTCTGACCACCGAGCACCAGCCATTGCCGCCGGTTCGCATCGTCTTCCACGCGTCGCGTCGCGCGCGATCGACGCCCGCTCGCCTTCTTGCTCGCCCGTTTCGGGCCGGCCTCGTCGCCGTCCGGATCGTCGTCGTAGTAGTCGTCGGCGTCGAAACCGTCTCCGTCGAAACCGTCCGCGTCGAAATTGTCGTCGTAGCCGTCGGCATACGGCTCGTAGACGTCGGTGTACCCCTCGTCCGGTTCGACCAGGTCGACCGGTCCGCGTCCCGCGCGCTCACGTTTGTCGCGTTCGGCTCGTTCGACGCCGTCGCGCAGCAGATCACCCGCGACCGTCGAACCCGACACGAGTTGCTGGTCCTGACTGGCCAGCGACCACGCCGCGGTGGAGATTCCACCCGATTCCGGTGCGTCGTCCTGGGGCGCTGGTGCACGTCGCCGCGACCACGCGGGCAGCGAGCCGGTCCGGGGGCCCCGGTCGTCACGCCGCGAGGAACCCCGACCGGCGGGTTCCGGTGGCTGCGGCGGTCGGTTGCGCTGCGGTGCGAGCGACGCGCCGTCCGCGAGGGGCGACAGCGCCCGCTGCGGCGGTTCCTGGGGAAATTCCTCGGCGGGGGCCTGCCAGGGCGCCGTCGACGGGCCCTCTTCCGCCTCCGCCGCGCGCCTTCTGGCCGCCCTGCCCTGTCGGGAACGCGGTTCCGGGGGTTCGGGGGC
>NZ_JAFMPL010000100.1:0-31121 GCF_019038455.1 Nocardia noduli | reverse complement strand
GTGTGGCCGGTTGGCCTGTGTTCGGCGTGCCGGTGTCGGGCTGACTGGTCGTCGGGCCGGAGCCGCCCGGCGCGGTCGGGACGGATCCCGATGGACTGGAATCGCTGGGGGAAGCGTTGCTGGAGCTTCCAGCGGCTGGGTCGGGGGCCGTGGGCTGGCTGGGAGCGGTGGTTGGTGCGTTCGATGGGCTGGAATCGCCGGGTGTGCTGGGTGAACCGGTATCCGTGGGAGGGGGCGATGGGACCGGAGCGGCGGGCGTTTCGGTTGTCGGCGCACCGGTGGCGGGGCTGCCGCTGGAATTCGCGTCACCGGGCCCGTTCGGTGTTCCGGCGTTCGCGGGACCGCCCGTGGAGGGGTTTTCGCCGCCGGAAGGACCGGTCGGAGCGGGACTGCTGTCGCCTGCACTGGGCGTCGCGCCCGTCGATGGACTACCACCGTCGGGGTGTCCGGAGCTCGTGCTGCCCGAGGACGGGGCGTCGCCCGACGTGGCAGGAGCGGTCGGTGACGCCGGTTCCCCCGGTGTTCCGGAACCGCTCGGCGAGCCCGAACTGCCGGGGGGCTCTGATCCGCTCGGCGAATCAGAGCCACCAGGGGATCCGGATCCGCTCGATGAATCCGAAGCACCAGGACTCCCAGACCCACTCGGCGAATCCGAACTGCCCGGAGTCCCGGACCCACTCGATGAATCCGAACCACTGGGAGTCCCGGACTCACCCGGCGACCCCGTACCACCAGCGGACCCGGGCCCACTCGATGAATCCGAAGTACCAGGACTCCCAGACCCACTCGGCGAACCCGAACCGCCAGCAGACCCGGACCCACTCGGGTTCCCAGCCTCGCTCGGGGTGTCATTGCCGGACGGCGTCCCGTTCCCACCCGGGGACTCACTACCGGACGGCGTCCCATTCCCCGCGCCGGACGCGGAATCACCCGCAGCCGCAGGAGAAGTCGGTGAACCCGTCGCGGAATCCCCGGTAGACGCAGGCGCGGTCGGCGAACCGGTCCCACTCGGCAAACCCGTCCCACTCGGCGAACCGGTCCCACTGGGCGAACCACTCCCGTCACTCGACGCCGGGTCTCCCCCAGCCGACGCCGGAGCGGTCGGCGACCCCGCCCCACCCAGATCCGGAACCGTCGGCGCGGGCGACCCACTGTTCCCGTGGCTCCCCGATTCCATCGCACTCTGCACGCCACCCGCACCGGCGCTGGTGAAGGTATCCACCCCGATATCGAGATTGAAGTCCTGCCCCATCAACGCCGACGCCACCCCGGCGGAAGCCACCTGCGCGGACAGATCAGCACCCAACTCCGTGGCCGCCCCCGACACCGACTTGGTCACGAACTTGCTCACCGGGTTGGTGACCGCGTCCCCCACACCGCCCAGCGTCGAACCGAGACCACCGCCGACAGCGCCACCCACCGCGCCGCCGAATGTCGCCAACCCCAGATCCGCCCACCCGAATTTGTCGCCGGTCCGATTCCCCTGACCCACCTGGATCAGGCGGGCGGCCAGATCGATACCGCCCTCTTCCAGCGCCTCGAAGGCCGCGCCCCGCAACGCCGCCCGCGCCGCCGCCTTCACCAATCCGCGCGTGACCATGCGTGAGATCAACTGTCGGATCGCCATCCGCACGCCGACTTGCGCCGCGACCCGGGCCGCGACCCCCGCGGCCGCGCCTATCCCCGTCCACGATGTCGCGATGGCGGCGCCGATCTCCACCGCCGCGACGACCATCGTGCCGATGATCACCAGTTTCGTGTGCTCGATGTCGTTGGCGCCGTCGTCGAGCAGTTCCGCCTGTACGTTGCACCACTTGGCGATCGAGGTGAACGCCGCCTGGTCGCCCGACAGCAACAGATCCCGGTACGTCGCGATCGCGTCGTGGGTCTCGCCGGCGGACAGCGCCGACAGTGCCGCGGTCAAGGCCCGGCCGGCGTCCTCGTCGACGGTGTCCAGCGTCGACCCCATCGACGACCACGCGTCCGCCGCTCGGCGCATGGCGGTCTCGTCACCTTCGGGCCAATCACCCGCGCCCAGAATGTACTTCGCTACCCACTGCAACGAATCCGGGATCTCGATACCCACGACAGATCTAGGTTTCGGTCGACTGCTTCAACTGCGCGGCCCGCGCCGTGTCCTGTTCTGTCAATTTGTCGGCGATCGTCACCATATTCGTGCCGACCTGCGTCATCGACGTGGCGAGATTCCCGACCGCCTTCTTGCCGGGTTCCACACCGGGGGTGTAGTTCTCGGCGAATTTCCGGCCGATCTCGTCACCGCCCCAGCATTCGCCCTCGGCGGCGAGCACGGCGGCCAATTTCTCGGCGGCGGCGGTGATCGCGGAGGCGACCGAATCGAACGACGTCCTGGTCGAGCGCAACGCGTCCGGGTCGGCTTGGATCGAGCTCACCGCAGATACCCCTGATTCCGGTAATAGTCATCGTCGTCGTCCTCGGCCGCCGGTGGGGGCGGCGGCGCCTGGTCGACGGGCGGCGGAACGAACCGCGCCAGTAGATCTTTCGTGGCGGGTGCGCCGGGGATCAGATCGGGCAGGTCCGGCATGGCGGCCGCCGCGTCGGTCAACGGCGCGAGCGCCTCCTCCTGTATGCGCGCGGCCGCTCGCCCAGCGTCCCGCACCGTTTCGGTGATCACCACCCCGAGCTTCTCGGGGCTGGACCGTTTGAACACGTCCGGTTCGAGGTGCACTTCGATGACGCCCGCGATATTCGCGGTCACCCGCACCAGATTGTCGGCGGACCACACCGTCACCGGTTCGGCCGCCCTCGCCTGCGCCGTTTCCAACGCGGAGATATCGCGTTCGTAGGAATTCAGCATCTGCTCGATCTGGTTGCGCAGCGCGGCATTCCCGGCCCGCGTGATCTCCGGATGTTCCTCGACCATCACCGGTCCCCTCGCACGATCCGCCATCGAGTTGATTGGACGTGCGGACCACCGAATCGGATCCTCTTTATGCGATAAGTCTCTTTTGTTCAGATTGGCTATCACCGAAGCGGGCGGGGCGGTCGATGAGCGCGCCGACACCGGGAGACCGGACCGGCCGACCTGTGGATACCCGCGTTGACACTCCCATCAGGCCAATGAGACTGTGGGGACCTCGCAACTCGGGTCGGCCGCACTAGGGGGATTCCAGGATGACCACACTCGCCTCGGGCGTGTTCATCGATTGGGAGAGCCTGACCGGGCAGAGCAAATTCGTGGTGGATCTGATCACGTTCCCGATCTTCAGCGCGCTGGCGGGCTGGCTGACCAACTGGACCGGCGTGCTGATGCTGTTCTGGCCGGTGCGGTTCCGCGGGGTGCGGATCCCCGGGCTGGCGGTGCTCTACCCGTACTTTCCGCGGCGGGTGCAGGTGCTGCCGACGTTCTCCGGTGACGGGCGGCGACTGGGTTTCCAGGGTTTCATCCCGGCGCGCGCGGAGAAGATGGCGAGTATCTGCGTCGACAAGGCGCTCATGCGCATCGGGAGTCCCAAGGATTTCATCCACGAACTCGATCTGGACGGAATCTCCGACTACCTCGCGACACTGGCTCGCGGACAGGTGACCTCGATCGTCGACGAGATCATGTACCGGGAGAATCCCGATCTGTGGCGTTCGGTGCCCAAACAGGTCAAGCAGGTCATCTATCAGCGGGTGGACCGGCAGTTGCCGCAGCTGACCCGGCGCGCGTTCGACAGCCTCGGCGACAATATCGATCAGTTGGTCGATATCAAGAGTTTCGTCATCAGGTATCTGCACGAGAATCCGAACATCCTGAAGGATCTCACCACCACGATCGCCGCGCCGGAGTTGAAATTCATGGTGCGGATCGGCCTGCTGGGCGGGCCGTTCGGCCTGATCATGGCGCTGTATCTGCATGTGCACCACAGCATTCCCGTCATCGGCTGGCTGCCCGCCTGGGTGATCGTGCTCGCGAGCGCGGCGGCGATCGGCGTCGCCGTCAATGTCATCGCGGTCAAGATGGTCTTCGAGCCGGGCGATCCGCAGCCGCGCTACAAATATCTGTGGAAGCAGGCGCTGCTGGCCAAACGCCAGTCGCAGGCGGCGGTCGATCTGGCGCATATCCTGGCCTATCAGGTGCTCACGCTGCCCAATCTGTCGCACGAATTGCTGGACGGCCCCAATGGCGACAAGACCCGACAGCTGATCGAGCGCCTGGTCTCCGACGAGATCCACCGGCAACTGGGCCCGACGACCTCGATGGTGCGCGCCGCGTTCGGAAAGCGGCAGTTCGACAATCTGAAGGTGGGCGCGGCGGGCGCGGCGGTGGGTTTGGCCCCGAGCATGGTGCAGGACGAGGAGTTCGCGCTGGAGCAGGCCAAGACGATCGATGAATTCGCCGCACGCAAATTGCAGCTGCTCAGCCCCGGGGAATTCATGGAGATGTTCTACGCCTCGGTCGAACAGGACGCCTGGCTGCTCTACCTGCACGGTGCCGTGCTCGGCCTGGTGGTCGGCGCGTCCCACCTGCTGATCTTCGGCTGGTAGAGCGCCGATCCGAGGCGGCTTCCGCGACGCGGCCGAAAACAAGCGGGCGTGCTTGCATTTTTTCCGGCCGGGGTGCGATGCTGGGTCGGCAACGACGCGCACACTATCGGGTAGGGAAGACCACATGGCTGATCTCGAGGCGCTGCTGGACGATTTCGCCGGTGAATGCGCGGACCTGGAACGACTCGTCGCCCCGCTCCCCCCGCGGGAATGGGCCCGTCCGACGCCCGCAGATGGCTGGACCATCGCCCATCAGATCGGCCATCTGGCCTGGACCGACGATATCGCGACGATCGCCGCGACCGACGCCGATACCTTCACGCGCATGCTCGCCGAAGCGGGCCCGAAGGCGTTGACCCTCGTCGACGAAGCCGCCGACGACGCTGCGCGCACACCCGCCCCCGAACTGCTGCGCCGCTGGCAGCGGGGCCGCGCCACGCTCGCGGACGCGCTGCGGGCTGTTCCCGCGGGCGTCAAACTGCCCTGGTTCGGTCCGCCCATGAGCCCGGCGTCGATGATCACCGCGCGCATCATGGAGACCTGGGCGCACGGCCAGGATGTGGCCGACGCGCTCGGCGCTCGGCGCGAGCCCACCGCGCGACTGCGCAATATCGCCCATATCGGCGTTCGTACGAGGAATTTCGCCTATGCCGTGCGCGGTGCGACGCCGCCCGCCGAAGAGTTCCGGGTGGAGCTGACCGCGCCGGACGGCACGCTGTGGACCTGGGGGCGGGCGGACGCGGGACAGCGGGTCACCGGACCTGCCATCGATTTCTGTCTGCTGGTGACGCAACGACGTCACCGTGACGATCTCGCGCTGGAGGCGGACGGGCCGGAGGCGTCGGAGTGGCTGAATATCGCCCAGGCTTTCGCCGGGCCGACCGGCTCGGGACGAGCCGCGGGCCAGTTCGCGTAGCCCCCGGCCGAGGACGGCGGAGGGCCCGGAAGACACGGGCCGAGAAACGGGAGCGGGCGAGCGCCACACTTGGGTGCGCCGTATATGTCGACGGCCGGACGCCGTTGGCCGGGTATGTCATGGCAGTCGAGCGTGACGCCCGCCAGCTACCCCCAGTGTTACCCCGGCGCCCGAACGCGGAAACATCGGCGGCGTGCGGTGTGTGATCCCGCTCGCACACCTGCGGCGGGTCGCGGCGACCCGTAGCCTGGACATGTGTACGGCTTCCGACGATGCGGGCCGCCATACGCAAGGCAACCCGGGGCCCGGGGAAGGACAGCATCGTGACCGAATACCGTTCCGGCCAGATCGCCCGCTATACCGCCGTCGTGCTGGCGGGCACGGCCAGCCTCACTCTCACCTTCGCCGCGGGCGCGTACGTGGTTCGTCAGATTCCGGATACCCGACAGCCCTCCGAGATAACGAGCGACCGCGCCGCATCGCCGATAGCACTGCGGGACGTGACGAGGTCCGGCCCGTCCGCCGCCGCGGCGCCACGCACCGACGATCTCCGCGACCGGCCCGTTTTCCTGTTCGGGTCGCGCGCCGACGAGCCGGTCGCGTCACCGCTCGCGCCGCAGGCTTCATCGACACCACCGAGCACCGACCGGATGGCAGTCGCACCCGAGCGCCCGGTGGGCGTGAGCGGGCGGGTGGACGTCGGAAGCGCCTATGTCGGGGCTCATTTCGCGCCGACACGGAACTCCGTCGCGTTCACCGTCGACACGAATCTGTTCTCGACGCTGTCGGAATTTCTGGGCTCCGAACAGTTTCGCGACGATTTCGGCACCGAGGCCGACCCCTCCGGCATCACCGCGGTGCGCACCGAAATCGACACCCGGCGTGGCGAAGTGACATTCGTACTCTCCGATCCGTCGCTCGGCGAACACGATCTTCGGCTCGACCGCAATCCCGCACCGGCGGCGGTGCCACAGGACTCCCCCGGAACCGTGGCGGTACAGGGCGATTCGCGCTCGTCGGAGGCCGTCACCATCTGATCGCCCGCGATCGGCTCGGACCGACCTCCCGGAGCGCGGCCGTGCCGTCCCCCGTGGCGAACTCCGGTATCCGGCCCGCGCACTAGTGTGGGCGCGTGTACGACTACTGCGTGATCGGCGGCGGAATCATCGGTGTGGCGACAGCGCGGACGCTGCTGCGACGCCATCCCGGCGCGTCACTGGTGCTGGTGGAGAAGGCGACCTCGCTCGCCGCGCACCAGACCGGGCACAACAGCGGGGTGATCCATTCCGGGATCTACTACGAGCCCGGCAGCCTGAAAGCGCGCCTGTGTGTGCGCGGCGCGCAGTGGACCAAGGATTACGCCGCCGCGCGGGGAATTCCGTTCGACGTGTGCGGGAAACTGCTCGTCGCCACCGACGCGGACGAGCACCGCAGAATGCTCGCCCTGTACGAACGCTCGGTCACCAACGGGGTCGAGGTGGAATTGCTCGACACCGCGGAATTGACGCGCAGGGAACCGCGGGTATCCGGTGTCGGCGCGCTGTTCGTGCCAGGTACCGGCATCATCGATTACACCCGGGTGACCACCGCGCTCGCCGCGGAGGTGACGGCCGACGGCGGCGAGATCGTCCTCGGCGCGCAGATCACCGCGTTGAGCGAATCGGATGATTCGGTGACCGCCTCCGGTCCGAGCGGGAACTGGCGGGCGCGAACGCTGGTCGTCTGCGCGGGTCTACAGGCTGATCGAATGGCCGCGCTGGCCGGGCTGCGCACGGATTTCCGGATCGTGCCGTTCCGCGGCGAGTACTACCGCCTGCCCGCGCGACGGGCCGACCTGGTGCGCACGCTGATCTATCCGGTGCCCGATCCGAATCTGCCGTTCCTCGGCGTGCATTTGAGTCCGACCATCGACGGCGAGCTGACAGTGGGACCGAATGCCGTTCTCGGACTGTCGCGGGAGGGATACCGCAAGGGCAGTGTCGATCTGCGCGACGCGCGCGAAGCACTCGGTTTTCCCGGACTGCGAAAACTGGCCCGCGCCCATTTCCGCACGGGGGCACGCGAATTGCGCAACTCCCTGTTCAAGCGCGGATATCTCGCCGAATGCCGCAAGTACTGCCCGGAATTGACGATGGCCGACCTGTTGCCGCGCGAGGCGGGCATCCGCGCGCAGGCGGTGCTGCCCGACGGCACCCTGGTGCACGATTTCCTGATCGAACGCACCCCGCGGTCGGTGCACGTACTCAACGCGCCGTCACCGGCGGCGACATCGGCGATGCCGATCGCGGAGTACGTCGTCGACCGGATCACGGGAGCGGCCGAATAGCGGGCGACGCCCATCGATACGCGGTACCGGCGCGTACCCGGCGAGGCCGTCGACCAAGCAACCGCCCGGTCGCAATCTGGAAATCCATCGCACCGAATCGTGCCCAACCCCTGCAATAAAGAGGAGAGCTGTAGTACTTTTGTCGACAGCCGTGAATCCCGGCGGCGGGCTGTCAGGAGAGCGCTCGCGCGGCCACGAGGGACGAACGTCGCTAGTCAGGCAGGGAGGGCCGATGGGCCACATCAAGTACGCGAGTGACGTCGGCGCACCCGTCGAAGTGGCGTTCAGCTACACCGACAACCACCTGTTCGTTCCGGACTGGATGTTCGGCGTCGCCGAATTCGAACCGGCAGGCGATGTCGACCAGGGCCTCGGCGCGGTCTACGACACCGCGGCCAAGGTCGCGCTCTGGCATCCCAGGACGGCGTGCGAGATCACCGAGTACCGCCGCAATGTCGTGATCGGCTACACGCTGCGCGGGCGCCTGTCGGGCACCCTGACGCTGCGCTTCGATCCGCTCGGCTACGGACGGTCGGTGCTCACCTCCGAAGCGGAGTACGCTCCACCGCGTGGAGTCCTCGGCCGCCTGTGCTCGGGGCTGGTCGACTCCGCCGTCAGGAAGGCGCTACGACGCACGGAGTCGCAATTGCGTAGGGAAATCGAGGAATTCCACGGTACCGATCTTGTCGGTCGGATTGCGTAAGGTGCCATCCATGATCATCGTGAGCACCGACGGATCCTGCCTCCGAAACCCGGGCGGCGCCATCGGCTGGGCTTGGGTCAATCATCAGGGGTCTTCGCGCAGCGGCGGGGCCCCCACCGGAACCAATCAGATCGCGGAACTACGCGCGGTCCACGAGGCGATCATCGCCCACCCCGGCCCTGAACCGCTCTTCATCGAGAGCGATTCGCTCTACGCGATCAAATGCGCGTCGGAGTGGATCTCGGGCTGGCGGATGAACGGCTGGCGCACCTCGACGGGGGCGCCGGTCAAGAATGTCGAGATCATCAAGGATATCGATCGGGCCATCGCGGGTCGCCCCGGTCCGGTTCGCTTCCGTTGGGTGCGCGGTCACGTCGGCAACTACTTCAACGAGAAAGCCGACGCGCTCGCGGGCGAGGCCGCGCGTGAGGCGGCGGCGTCGGCCGCGGTGGGTGAGGCGAGCACCGTCGAGATGCCTGCCGTCACCCTGGCGGAAACCGTCGCAACACTGGAAAAGACCACCGGGCCGCGGGCCTCGGGGAAGGCGGTCGCGCCTTCGGCTCCTCAAAGTCTGACGCTGTTCTGAGGAGGCGGCGCGTCCGCGAGGTAAGACCGCCCGAAGTCCTCCGGTGGTGGGTTTCGACCCCACCGCCGGAGGCTTTTCGGCAGGTCAGTTACCCGGTGCGGGTGCCGGAGCCGGGGTTGCTCCCGGCGCGGCGGGGGCGGTTCCGCCCGGCAGTCCGGTACCGGTGTCCCGCAGCATCGGCGAATCGAGTTTGCTGACCTTCCAGTCACCGTTCTCGTTGCGCAGATCCGCGATCACCACGACGTACTGCCGGTCCGGCGTCGTCTGGCTGAAGTTGACGCGGAACTGGGTCAGCGTCACGAGCACCTTGGCCGAGTCGGTGTCGCCCGACTGGTAGCCGCACTGCACGTCGTCGGTCCAGGACTTCACCTGCGCCTGCACCATGGCGTCGTTGAGCGCCTTGCTCGCGTCGTCGAACTCCTTCAGGAAGTCGCCCGTCGCGTTCGCCTTGACGTTGGTGAAGTAGCGGTCGAGATCCTTGGAATAGTCGTAGGTCGAGACACTGTTGCCGAACGCGCACGCGGCGTGGGTGGCCTCGTCCACGGCGGCGAGTTCGTCCCCGCGCTTCTGGGCCTGCAGGAAGAACACCACGACCGCGGTGATCGCCGCGACCAGCAGGATGCCCGCGACGAACGCGGTGATGATCGGCGCGAGGCCCGAGCCCGATTTCGGTGCGGATTCGGCGGCCGGCGCGGGAGCGGGAGCCGCCGCGGTGGTCTCCGCCGGTGTCTCCGTCGTCGCCTTCGCCAGATCCGGCTTCGCCGTCGTCGCTGCGGTCTCGGCCTTGCCCTCGGTCACCGGATTCTCGGTGCTCGAAGCATCTGCGGCCCTGTCAGCCTTGTCGGTGTTGTTGTCGGCGGTGTCGGCGTCGTCGGTGGACATCGATAAATCCTGCACTTTCCCGGCGCGCGCACGCGCCGATTCGGCCGATCGGCCCGAACGGGCCGATCGTGGGCGGTCTACCGGCGAGTATGCCCCGGCCGGCGGGGAGACCACCGGACGGGGGTGATGCTCACCGCGTCGGCGGAATGGTCCGCTCGTTCGGATCCACACCGGGCGGCATCTGCGCGCCGTTGTTGGGCACATTCGGTCGCGGCGCGTTGGCCGCGCCGCGGATCTGCTGGCCGGGCGGCGGGTTCACACAGTAGTTCCACTTGGGAATCGTGTCGTCCTGCACGATCTCGTTCGGCATCTGCTGGGTGGCGTAATTGCAGGTCGGACGCGGCCAGATATCGAGGATGGTGTGGAATTCGTTGTCGTGCGCGGGCACACCGAGCGCACCGAGTCCCGCCGCGAGCGAGGGGAACAGCGCGCGCAGCGCCGGGGTGCGCAACTGCGCGGCCTTGGTGATGGCGGCGAAGTTGGTGAGCAGACTCGTCATCGGATCGCTCGTCTTGTCCAGCACCGCACCGAGACTCGCCAGTTGCCCCGGCGACTGTTCCAGAACCGCCCGCAATTCGGCGTCGGCGTTGTTGAACTGCTCGAACAGCACACCCGAATTCCTGGTCAGGATCGCGAGATCGGGCTGCGCGTAGGAGGTGGTGTTCGCGATGACGCGCAGGTTGCCGATCAGATTGGTGGTCTGCGGCAGCAGCGCATCCAGACCGGCCGCGGCCAGGCTGATGCCGTTGATCATGCCGCGCAACTGATCCGGGCCACCGCTGAGCGCGATATCGAGTTCGGACAGGATGGTGCTGAACTTGTCCGGGTCGACCTGCGCGATCAGGGCGCTGGTGTTGTCGAGCACCGACCAGATCGGGGTCGGTGTCTTGATCTTCTCCGGATCGAAGGCGATCACCGCTCCGTCGTTCAGGTACGGAGCACCGTCACTGGCGGGCCGGAAATCGATGTACTGCTCGCCCGCGCCGGACAGCGCCTGCACCGAGATCACCGAGTCGACCGGAATCCGGTAATCGGATTCGATCTCGGCCTCCGCCGCGATGGCCTGGCCGCGATCGGTCAGCTTGATCGAGTTCACCTTGCCGACGCGGTAGCCGCGCAGCGTCACGTCGTTACCCGGTTGCAGACCGCCGGAACGATCCAGGCTCACCGTCACGGTGTAGTGCCCCTGAAACGGATTCACCCGCATGATGTTGACCACCAGGTACGAGGCGCCGAGCAACAGCACCAACACCAACCCGGCGTTGGACAGGAAGATCTTGCTGCGCAGTATGTTCCCCACTCGGCTCATCGGTGTCCTCCCTGCACCCGGCCCTGCACGATCTGCAGGACCTGGATGAAGCTGCCGACGAAATCGTCGAGATCCTTCAGATCCGGGAATTTGCTGTTCGCGGGATCGGTCAGCAGACCGACATCGAGATTGGTCAGCGTCGCGTAGACGGCCAGGCTCTTACCCCTGAAGCTCGCGTCGACCTTCGGCCTGATCTCGTGCAACTGGTCGAGCGCGAAGCCGAAGCGGTCGCCGGTGTCGGCCAGCGCCTGCATCAGGCTGCCCAGGTTGTCGAGAAGACTGGCCAGCTGATCCGACGAGGTGTTGGCGTAGTCGCCGAGCGCCGCACTGGTCGTGGCGATCTTGGCGAGCAACTGGGCGAGGGCCTGATTGTTCTCGGCCACCGCGCCGATCATCTGCGGCAGTGTGTCGGCGACCTGGCCCAGTTCGTCGCGCCTGGACTCGATGGTCGTCGCCAGCGCGCTGAAACCGCCGAGCACGGCGTCGATCTTCGCGCTGTTCTCGTTCAGACTGCCGACGACGCCGGTCATCTCGGTGATCAGGTGAGCCAGTTGTGGACCGCGACCGCCGACGATGGAATCCAGTTCGGAGCCGAGCCTGCTGAGGCTGGCTATACCGCCGCCGTTGAACAGCATGGACACCGAGATCAGCAGCTCCTCGACCGTAGCGCCCGCCGAGGTCTGGTCCAGCGTGAGGGTGTCGCCGTTCTTCAGCAGCGCGGCACCGGATCCGGTCTTCGGCTTGTCGATGGCGACGAAGACGTCGCCCAGCGGTGTCGCCTGGCGCAGCTCGGCGGTGGTGCCCTCCGGCAGCTCGATATCGGTGCGGATATCCATATCCACGACCGCCTGGAAATTCTTGGTCGCGATATTCGTCACGACGCCGACATCGGAACCGCCGATCTTGACCTTGGCCTGATCGGGCAGATTCAGCGCGTTCTCAAACACCGCGTGCAGCGTGTAGGTGTCGCCGGACTGGCCCGGTTTGGGCAGCGGCAATTCCTCGACGGTCAATCCGCACCCCGTGGTGACACCGACTCCCACCACGGCGGCGACGGCGACCACGGCCCTGCGCGCCTTCATCATTCGATCGGTCATTTCGTCAGTCCAAGCAATGCGGCGGTGAGTCCGTAGTCCGGTCCGAAATCCTGCATATTGCCGGTTCGGCAGCCGTCGGATCGCATTTGGATCCGCTGACAGAAAACGCTGACGATCTCACCACTGAGCGCGGTGCCGATGAGACCGTGCAGCCGGATGAATCCGGCTTCCTTGTTCATCGAACGGTCGATGCTCTGCAACAACATCGGCGTCACATCGACGATTTCGGTCAGACCGTACGCGTTGTCACGCAATTGATTTGTCACATTCGTCAAACCGGTGAGCGTGCCCGACAGCTGATCCTGATACTGGTCGAATACCGAACTGGTATTGGCCAGGAAGTCGTTCATCTGCTGCAACGTGGCCTGCAGACCCGGCGCCTGTTCGGCGAGCAGGCCGGTCATCTGGGTGACCTGATTGCTGAAACCGCGCACCGACTCGTCGTTCTCGGCGAGCATCGTGGTGAGTTCGTTCAACTTCACGATGATGTTGGAGATCGCGTCCTTGTTGTCGACGCCGATCTTCAGCGCACCCGAGAGCGCGTTGAGGGTGTCGCGCATCTTCACGCCCTGGCCGTCGAGCATCGGGTACAGCACCCGGCCCGAGAGCGGGCCGATACCTTCCTGGCCCGGCTGCGGTTTGAGCGCGGCGGCGAACTGGTCGATCGTCTTGATCATCGTGTCCAGTTCGACCGGCGTCCTGGTGCGCTTCAGGGGCAGATGTTCACCGTCGGACAGCCTCTCGCCCTCGGTGTACACCGGGGTCAGCTCGATGTGGCGGTCGGTGACGATCGACGGCGACACGATCGCGGCGATCGCGTCCTTGGGGATCTTCACGTCGCCGTCGATCGACATGTGCACCTCGATGAAAGTGCCCTTGGGCACGATCTTGTCGACCTTGCCCACGTCGAGTCCGAGCACCGTGATCGGATTGCCCTCGTACATGCCCGCGATGTTCTCGAAATCCGCGGTGATGCGCATCGAGTTGCCGAGCGCGTCGTTGACCGATCCGGGCAGGATCGAGCAGCTGCCGATGGCGAGCGCGGTCGCACCGACGACCACCGACCGGCGTAAGGCTTTGGCGTCGAATCGCTTTCGCATTGTCATCCTTGGCACCCCTCGATCACCTGGACGAAGCACAACCAGTTGTCCGGGAACAGCCACGGCAGCGCGACCTCGCCGTAATTGCCGTTGCCGAAGGCATTGGACAGGTAGCGCACCGACGGCGGAACGATCGACAACAACCGGTCCAGATTCTCTTTGTTCTTCTGCAGGCCCTCGGCCATGACGTTGAGCTGATCGATGGTCGGACCCAGTTGGGCGTCGTTCTGGGCGCCGATGTCCTGCAACTGCTTGGTCAGCGTCGCGATGTTGTCGAGCAGTCGGCGCAGCAGATCCTGGCGTTCCATCACCCGGCTCGCGATGGCCTCACCCTGGGTGATGATCAACAGCACGCTGTTGCGGTTGTCGGCCAGCAGCTGGGTGACCTTGTCCAGATCCTTGAGCAGGCTGTCGACCTCGGTCTTGCGAGAATCCATCACCTTGGCCAGCGCGCCGACACTGTCGAGCGCCTGCGCGACCAGCTGCGGGGAATCACCGAACTGCTGGTTGACCAGGTTGAGGGATTCGGCCAGCTTCTGGGTGTCGAGTTCCTCGAATTTCGGGGTGCCGATCTGCACCACGTCGGCGAGGTTGTACGGAACGGTGGTATTGGACACCGGAATCCGCTTGTCGCGCAGCCCGGAACCGTCACCTGGCTCCAGGTCGACATAGCGCGCGCCGAGCAGCGTCGCCATCTTGATCGAGGCCGTGGCGTCCGGACCGAATTTCAGGCTCTTGTCGACGTTCAACGTCAACAGGACGTGGCTGCCCTCCAGTTCGGCGCCGACCACCGTGCCCACCGGAACACCGGAGACATCGACCTTGTCACCGACCTTGATACCCGCCGCCTGCACGAATTCGACCTTCACCGACTGGTCGCCGACGCCGAGCATCTTGAACACGCTGGATATCAGCAGCATGACGACGACGAGAACGGTGCCGATCACGCCGAGCCAGAAGTAGCGGGCGGATTCGAACCGCGCCTTGAGTTTCGTCATCATGGGCGGCACACCGCCGAGTGGGTGGTGCCACCGATCTGGTTGAACAAGCCGCGCGGGAACAACACTCCGTACAACGAGACATCGAGGCTACAGATGTAGGCGTTGGCGTAGGTGCCCTCCGAGGTGAAGCTGCCTGCGTTACCGAGGATCGCGGGCAGGTCGATCGCCGCCTGATCGAGCTGCGGGCCGGTGGCGATCAGCAGCGTGAGCGCCGCCGTCGTCGAATCCTGCGCGGTCCGGAGTTTGGGCTGGATCTTGCCGACCATGTCGACCAGCGAATCCGTCGCGTCCGCGATCTGCACCGTCGACTGCTGCAGGGACTGGCCCTGCTCGTACAGTCCGCCGATCAGCGACCGGGTTTGGGTCACCAGGGTCTCCAACTCGTCACCTCGTTTGGCCAACCCCGCCATGACTCCGGAGAGGTTGGTGATCACATCGGTCAGGATGGTGTCGCGGCGCTGGAAATCCGTCGCCAGCGTCGCGGCCTGGGTGATGAAGGCGCTCAGCGAGACCCCGTCACCCTGCAATGCCTGGATGAATGTCTCCGACAGGCGGTTCACCTGCTCGGGTTGCAGAACCTGGAACAGCGGCTGGAAACCGTTGAGCAGGGCCGACACGTCGAACGACGGTTCGGTGCGCTCCAGCGGAATCGCGGCGTTGTTCTTCAGCGGCGCCGGATTCGCGGCCTTGCCGGGAGCCAGCGCGACGTAGCGCTGGCCGATCAGGTTCTGGTAGCGGACCAGCGCCTTGGTGTCGTCGTAGAGGGTCTGATCGCTCTGGACGATGAAGGTCACCTTGGCGTCGTTACCGCCGTCGAGCTCGATCTTCTCGATCTTGCCGACGCGGACGCCCGCCATCCTGACGTCGTCGCCCTGGCGCAGCCCGAGTACATCGGTGAAGGTCGCCGAGTAGGTCTTGGTATCCCCCGACACGACGCGCGCCAGGGTGTTCCAGACGACAACGGTCACCAGGATCGAGACCAGCGCGAAGATACTGAAGCCGATCAGCGGTTTGCGAATGCTCATCGGCCGCCTCCACTTTCGGTCACTTGCAGGATTCCGTTCTTCATGATCGGGCTCAGCAGCAGGTATTCGGTGGTCGTCGGCTTCCGGCCGAGCAACTGCGTGATCGCGGCGTCACCACGGTAGGAGATCGGAGCGGCAGCGGGCTTGGTCTGCGCCCGAGCCGGATCGCTCGCCGCCGCGGGCTGTTGCGGCGCGGGCTGCTGCGCGGCCGGTTGGGGTCCGCCGAAGATCGGCGGCAGTTCCGGAACCAGACCTTCCAGCGGCGTTCCCGCGAACGGTTTCGGTGTGCCGCCCTCGGTCCCGGTCGGCAACGGCACCGCGGACGTGGTCAGGCCGGGCAGTACCGGCAGGCCGGGCATCGGAACCAGTGGCGGCAGGCCTGCCGCCGAGTCGAGCGCGCGCGGTTGCAGCGATTGCGGCATCGGCGGGATCTCGACGGCGGCGGGCGCGTTGAAGCAACTCGGTCCGGCCAGTTCGCCGTAGCGCGGGCAATTCTCGACGGTGTTGGGCTGGTACGGCGTGAACGAGATACCGAGGTTCCACACCATCTGCTTCTGCGGTCCCCAGTGGAAGACCGTGTTCAGCTTCGCCGCCGAATCACCGAGGTTGACGATCGCCGCGGTGATAGCCGCCGGATCGGCGGCCAGCGCGCCGAAGGTGTCGCTGGTTCCCGCGGTGACCTGCTTGCCCACATCGGGATTACGGGCGAACAGGGCGTTGACGGTGTCGACGGTGCTGCTCGCGCCGGTGATCAGCGAGACCAGTTCGGCCCGGCGATCGGCGATGGTGCGCGCGGTCTGCACCGAACTGCCGAGCACGTCGACCAGTTCCGGCGCGGACTGGTTCAGCGCCCGGAACGACGAGGAGAAGTCGCCGAGCATGACGCCGAGATCCGGAATGGATTCGTCGACGGCCAGCAGCCACCGGTCGAACCGCTCGATGGTCGAACCGGGCATCCGGCCGCTGCCGTCCAGCGCCTGCGACAGGGTGCCCAGGACTCGGCCGAACTGGACCGGGTCGATCTTGTCGAGCACATTGCGCACGGCGGTCAGGGTGTCCTGCAGGGCGATGGTGCCCTGGCTGCGGTCCTCCTCGATCACCGCGCCCTCTTCGAGGTACTGGTCGGCCGGTCCGTTGAACACCAGTTCCACCGAGGTGACGGCGAACAGGTTGCTCGGCACCACCCGCGCGGTGACATTGGCAGGGATGCCTTCGGCGAATTCGGGCTTCAGCTCGATCTGGACCTTCTGCATCTCGCCCTTGTCGGCGATCTCCACCTCGTCGACCGCACCGACCAGCACACCGCGGAATTTGACGTCGGCCTGGGAGGGCAGTCCGTCACCGGTGGTGGTGAGGTTGGCGACGACATTGACCTTCGGCACGAAATAGCCCTGGTAGCGGGCGTAGAGGAAGCCGAAGACCAGGGTGAGGACGACGAGTCCCGCCGCTCCGGCGATCAGCAACTGACGCATGGTGGGCCCACGCCCACTTGGATCAAGAATCATCTCGCCTTATCCCGAGATCCGGATGCCGGGGTTGACTCCCCAGATCGCCAACGTCATGAACAGGTCCGCGAAGACGACCAGGATGATGCACATCTTGATCGCCCGGCCCGCCGCGACACCGACACCTTCCGGGCCGCCCGAGGCGAAGAACCCGTAGTAGCACTGGATGAAGGTGGTGATCGCGACGAACAGGATCGCCTTGAGCAGCGAATACAGCACGTCGGTAGGTACGAGGAATTGGTAGAAGTAGTGCATGTAGGTGCCGCTGGCGGTGCCGCCGATCGCCTGCACGGTGACCGAGCAGGAGATGTAGGCGACGGCCAGGCCGAGGCAGTACAGCGGGATGATGGCGACGATCGCCGCGAACATCCTGGTGCTGACCAGGTAGGGCAGCGGCCGGATGGCGATCGATTCCAGCGCGTCGATCTCCTCGGAGATGCGCATGGCGCCGAGTTGCGCGGTGAACCGGCAGCCCGCCTGCACGGCGAAGGCCAGTGCCGCGAGCAGTGGGCCGAGTTCACGGGTCGTCGCGAAGGCGGAGATGGCGCCGGTGATCGGACTCAGGCCGAGCAGGTTCAACGAGGTGTGGCCCTGGATGCCGACGGTCATACCGCCGAACGCGCTCAGGATCACGACGACGCCGATCGTGCCGCCGCCGACGACGAGATTGCCGTTGCCCCAGGTGACGTCGGAGAGCAGCCGCCACACTTCCTTGGGGTACTGCCGCAGTGCCAGCGGGATCGAACCGAGCGAACGCAGGAAGAAGAAGACCTGGTGGCCGAGGCGGGCCAGCATGTCCACAGGGGCGTTGGCGGTGCGCTTGAGCGCGTTCAGGGGCCGCAGCAGCGGCGGAACATAGGTTGATGACACCGGCTCAGACCACCTGTGGGGGGAAGAGTGCGTTGTAGACCTGAGTGATGATCAGGTTCACACCGAACAGCATGATCGCGGAACTGACCACCGCGGAGTTCACCGAGTTGGCGACACCGCCGGGACCGCCTCGGGTGTTGAGCCCGGTATCGCAGGCGATGATGGCGGCCAGCAGGCCGAAGATCAGCGACTTCACCAGCGCGACGGCCAGGTCACGGGTGACCGCGAAGGACGAGAAGGTTCCGACGTAGGAGCCCGGGGTACCGCCCTGGGCGAAGATATTGAAGATGTAGCCGGTGAGGAAGCCGACGAAGACGACGAATCCGCAGAGCAGGACACTGACGAGCATCGCGGCGCCGAGCCGGGGGGCGACCAGCCTGCGCATCGGATCGACGCCCATCACCTTCATGGCGTCGATCTCCTCGCGGATGGTGCGGGAGCCGAGGTCGGCGCAGATGGCCGAGCCGACCGCGCCCGCGATCATCAGCGAGGTGACCAGCGGGGCGCCCTGCTGGATGATGCCGAGTCCGTTGGCCGCGCCGATGAACGAGGTCGCGCCGACCTGACCGGCGACGGCGCCGACCTGGATCGAGACGATCACACCGATCGGAATCGCGACGAGCAGTGTCGGAGCGGCTGCCACGTTGGACATGAACGCGCACTGACGGATGAATTCTTTGAATGGGAAGCGTCCACGGAAGATCGCGACGAACAGTTCGATCACTGCGGCGAATCCCATGGTGATCTGTCTGCCGAAGGTCTCCAATGAACGCTTCGGATGGTCCTGCCAGTACGCCCTCGTCCAATCGACCGCGTCACCGATCCGTGACCCTGTTGGTGGACTCTTGGTCGACTGCACTGGCTAACCCCTCTCGACGCCGGTTGGATGCCCCGACGACTTGTTTGCTTGACGCACCTTACTACGTAGTAAGCCGGAGCACAGCATCCCTCTGTGATTGGAGTCATAGATAGTTGTCACATTGCCGTTATGTCTATGACATACGCCACGAGGACTGGGTCAGCGCCCAAATTTCGATGGTCGGACTCTGGCACAAGTGACAGATCAGCAACGCCGATCACAGGTCCGGCGACACTTTACGAGGCAAATAACTCGGAATACATTCATCTAAAAATCGACTGTTTTCCTACCACAATGAATCGGTACAAAATTGTGTCCGACACACAAAAACATAACCGTGTCCATGTGACTTCGATAGAAGTTCGCTATCACCGAAATTTGAGACGTTCCCGCCGGGCTGTCGAGAACGTCGTTCCGGTTCCCACGCCGTGCGCTGCCGGACTATGAGACGCGCCCGAGACCGAATACTGACACGATGGGTGCGACAGATTGATATCGTGCGGACTTCCGACATCTGGAGGGACATGTTCAGGAAACTCGCCAAGGCGGCCAACGCCGTCTTCGCCGTAGCCCTTGGTGCGGCACTGCTGGGTGCGGGCACAGCGGACGCCGCGGGGCCGCCGGTGATCGGCGGTGGATCCGGCATCATCATCGACAACCAGTACGAATGCACGGTCACCACCGTGGGCTACGACGGCGCGGGCAGGCTGGTCGGTCTCACGGCGGGACATTGCGGTGACGAGGGAGCCCAGGTCTACGCCGAGGCCGATCCCGGCGCGGGTCAGATCGGACGTTTCGTCTACTCCAACCACGAACTCGACTACGCCGTCATCCAGTTCACGCCCGGCGCCATCACGCCGGTGAACCGGATCGGCAACGTCAGCATCACCGGGATCGGCGGACCCGCCCAGTTCCCGAACATCGTCTGCAAGGAAGGCCGGACCACCGGCAACACCTGCGGCATCGCCTGGGGCGACATCTTCGGTACGAATATCGAGACGTGGAGCCAGATGTGCGTGGTCGAAGGTGATTCCGGCGCCCCGGTCGTCGTGGGCACCACCCTGGTCGGAATGGTGAACGCCTACCTGGCCATCGCCTGCTTCGGTCCCGAGGTCGGCACCAACATGAGCACGATCGTCGGCGATATCAACGCCCGAGGCGGTGTCGGAGCGGGTTTCCGCCCCATCTAGTCACGACGCGGCAGGACTTCGACGAGCGGGCGCGGACGCGCCCGCTCGTTCACGTCCGCCCGGCCGGGGCCACCGCGGGCCCGGCCACCGCGCACTGCGGCAGACAATCGACACGGTCCAGTGTGGGAGCACCGCGAGCGGGCCGCAACAGCAGCCCGGCCAGTAGCGCACCCGCGAGCAGCAGCCCGGCGCAGATCCACATCGCGACCTCGAATCCCCGGTCGAACGCGCCCGGATCCGACAGCGATCCGGAGATACCCGCGAGCCCGGGCAAGGCGGCCACCGCGAGCAACTGCGCGGTCCTGGCCACCGCGTTGTTCACCCCGGAGGCGATACCGGCCTCACCGGAGGGGACCGCACCGAGCACCGCACCGGTCAGCGGGGCGACCAGAACCGACAGACCGAGCCCGAAGACCACGACACCGGGCAGCACATCGCGGACGTAGACGGTGTCGGACCCGATCCGCATCAGCAGCACCAGACCGGCGGCCGCGAGTATCGGACCCGCCGTCATCGGCAGCCGGGGACCGTGCATCTGCGCCCATCGTCCGGCGGGTGCGGAGAGCAACAGCATGATGATCGTCATCGGGACGGTCGACACCCCCGACATCAGCGGTGAGAAACCCGCCACCAACTGCAATTCCAGTACCAGCAGGAAGAACACGCCGCCGAGCGCGGCGTAGACGGCGAAGGTGACCAGATTCGCCACGGTGAACACGCGCGAGGAGAACAGCCTCGGCGGCACCAGGGGGTGGTCGCTGCGGATCTCGATGGTCACGAAGACGGCGAGCAGCACCGCGCCCGCGAGGATCAGCAGCGGCCTCACGTCGATGAGGCCGAAGGTCAGTGTGCCGAGCGCCAGCGCGACCACCAGCGCGCCGGGCAGGTCCAAACGGGTGGACGCCGCCGGATCGCGGCTTTCCGGCACGTGACGTAACGCGACGAGCACGACGACCGCGACCAGGGGGACGTTGATGAAGAAGATGGACTGCCAGCCGGCCACATCGATGAGCCAGCCACCGAGGAAGGGGCCGAACGCGCCCGCGACACCGCCGAATCCGGACCAGAGCCCGATCGCGGCGCCCTGATCCCTGTCGTCGATCGACGAGGAGATCAGCGCCAGGCTGCCCGGTGTCAGCATGGCGCCCGCGACACCTTGCAGGACCCGGGCCGCCACCAGCATCTCGATACTCGAGGCGATCCCGCACAGCACCGAGGCGAGCGCGAAACCGACGGCGCCCCAGACGAACACCCTGCGCCTGCCGAGCCGGTCACCGAGCGAGCCACCGAGCAGGATGAAGGAGGCCAGCGTCAGGGTGTAACCGTTGAGCGTCCATTGCAGTCCCGCGACGTCGGTATCGAGGGATTCACCGATCCGGGGCAGCGCGATATTGACGACGGTCGCGTCGAGCGAGGCCACCGACGATCCGAGGATCGTGGCCAGCAGTATCCAGCGGCCCTTCGCCGAGCCGAGCCTCGGTAACTCCGTGGCGGTGCTCACCGCTCCAAACTAGCCCCGCCCGGCGCAGTGTCCAGCCGAGCGGGGGCCGACCGGTCGATCGAGAGCCTAGAGTTCCTCGACGCAGACCACGAACTGCCGTTCCTCGTAGGTGAAACCCGTGCCGGTGCTGCACGCGCCCGCGTCGGAAGCGCCCTGCTGGATGTTCACGACGCGAACGGCCTGCGTCGCGCGTTCACTGCAATCGATGCGCTTGGGATCGTCGCCGCCGACATCCATGCAGCCACCGACGACCCAGTCGATATCCAGGCACAACGCGCCCTGCTGCACGCCGTTGAGCGTTTCGGCGTAGTAGTTGTCGCGGTCGCCCACACAGGCCGTACTGGTCGGGGCCTTGCCGATGACCTTGTAGTTCGCCGACCGGCTTCCGCAGGACGCCTTGGAGATGGTGGCGTGGCTCTGGGTGCCGCCGAGGGTGACGCAGTCGCCGACACTGGCTTCGAAATCGGTATTGCCGCCGCGGGTGGTCGTCGTCGGACGTCCCGAGGTGGGCCTGCTCGACGAGCGGGGAGACGAGGTCTTCGGGGTACTGGTCGTCACCGCGTCGACGGTGCCGCCATCGATCGCGGGTTGCGCGGTTCCATCGATGGTGGAACTACAGCCGACGACGAGCGCCAGCGCGGCCACCGCGGTGCACACCCCGACGACGACACGACCTATGAGCATATGACGAGACACGAAACAGTCCTCCCGAGCTGCAACGCTCCGAACTCAACGCCCCCGTCAGAATCCGAAGTTCGACTACCTTGCTTGAAATATCACGCCATGCATACACCATCGTTAACACGGGCGTCGAGTCGACGCGGACGGCTGGCCGCTCTACCTGCGTGATCGCCTATCCAGCTACCTGTCCGATTAGGGTGTGGAGACCTGCCGGGAAAGGGGTTGTCATGAGGCTGATCTGCGCGATCTTCTGCGCGACCGCGGCGGTCGGCACCTCCTTCTGGCTGCCGTCCGTCGCCTCCGCAACCGATGTGCACTGCACCGCCGACAGCGATACCGACATCACCCGGGTGGACGGCCGCACGGCCTGCCGCGCCGCCAGCGGCACCGAAGGCCGGTCCCATTCGGCCGGATTCGACGGAGTCGGCTACGCCAACGCCACATCCGGCGCCGTCGCCGTCGGACTGGGCGCCGCGGGCGGGGTCGGGGCGAGCGAAGGGGTCGGCGGCGTCCCCATCGCGATCGGGCTCGGACCCGACGCGATCGCACTGACCTCGCTGGCCGACGTCGAAGGCCGCCCGCCCGCGGGCGTGGGGCTGTCGATCGCCATGGATGGTTCGCGCGCGCAGGTCAGCTCGACGGAGGACACGGTGGTGTGCCTCGGATCGTCGGCGCTCGCGTGGAACGGCGCCACCGGCGCGGGCTGTCTGGCCACCCCGCTCGGCGTCGTCCGGTCGACCCCGCCAGACCGCGCGGACCCGAAAACGGCACAGGAACAACCACTTCCGCCGGAGTAGACAGCGCGGGCACGCGGCGATCGAACCGATGGCCGCGCCCGAACGTAGGTACGGGTATGGAAGTGGCCCTATCCTCCGCGCCGAGAACACCCCGGTTGGCCGCCGTGCACGCGCTGGCGGCGGGTATCGATTTCGACAGGTACTTCCGCTGGCGGCGGTCCAGGGAAGGCGATCCGTTCTACGTGGTGTTCCCCGGTGTGGGCGCGGCGTTGTTCACCGGGACGCCCGACGGCGCGCGCGAGGTGTTCCGCGCGCCCGTCGACCTGCTGGAACCACCCCGACCCAATCCGATCGAACCACTCGTCGGCGCCGCGTCGCTGATCCTGACGGCGGGGGAGCGGCACCGCCGCGACCGGACGCTGCTCGCGACCGCGTTCCACCGGGGCCGGATCCGCGCGTACGGGGAACTGGTCCGGGATGCCGTGGTCGACGAGATATCCGGCGACGCAGCGGGTTCGGCGGCGTGGCGGCCCGGCGCGACCGTCGACGCGCGCGCGGCGGCCCGCGCCGTCACTCTACGGGTGATACTCGGGGTGGTCTTCGGCACCGATGACGCCGAGCGGCACGCGCACTACACCGCCGCGGTCTCGGAATTCCTCGACGCGTACTCCGGCCCGCTGCTGCTGATCCCCGCGCTGCGACACGGAGCCTTCGGCGCGACACCGTGGGACCGGTTCCGCGCGGCGCGCGAGCGGGTCGACCGGCTCATCCGGGCGGATATCGCGCGACGGCGCGCGGCGGGACGGCCCGGTGGCACCGATATCCTCGCCGGTTTGCTGAATGCCCGCGACGAGGACGGCGAAGCGCTCACCGACGACGATCTGTGCGACCAATTGCGCACCCTGGTGGTGGCGGGCCACGAGACCACGGCGACCAGCGTGGTGTGGGCTCTCTATCACCTGCACCGCGCACCGCGAGTGCTCGCCCGACTGCGCGCCGAGGTGCTCGAAGCCGGGACCGATGCCGATCCGACGACACTGGCGACGCTGCCCTACCTGGACGCGGTATGCCAGGAGACACTGCGGCTGCATCCGACGGTGCCGATCGTGCTGCGCCGGGTCAGCGCCCCGTTCACCCTGCGCGGTGTCACCCTGACGGCGGGCGGGGTGATGGGCGTGGCGCTACCGCTACTGCACTCCGAACCCACGGTATGGCCTGATCCGGAACGTTTCCATCCCGAACGCTTCCTCGAACGCGGGTTCGGTCCGTTCGAATACGCGCCGTTCGGCGGCGGGCATCGACGCTGCGTCGGCGCGGCGCTCGCCGAGTACGAGATGCGGATCGTGCTCGCGACGATTCTGTCCCGCGTCCGGCTCGCGCTCACAGCCCGACATCGCACCGGACGGACCCCGCTGTCGGTCCCGCACAACATCGCGACGGGCCCGCGGCGCGCCATCCGGTTCGTCGTCTTGCCATGATTTACGTCACGAAGTGTTTGAGATCCGCGAAAAACGGACCGACCGCAGGTTTCACAGCGGCCACGCGCTTCACACAGCTAGCGGGATATTTCCCGGGTACACCGGCCATGGGGGACCGGTGTGTCCGACGACACAGGCGATAGCCATACCGAATCAGTCCGTTCCGACGACGGATGCATGTCATGTGGGGACGGTATGAAGGGACGTGGGTCGGGTTCGTCATCCCCGCGGTGTCGGCGCGTGAGCGCAGGGGCACCGCACGTCAAAAACAGTGGTCGCTATCCCAGGCTCCACGCCGATGAGTATCCCCAGCGCGTTTCGACATGCTCGGGAGCAGGAAATGGACGAGTAACGTATGCAAGCCGCTTTCTACAACAGGATCCTGCCGTCTTCCGCACGGAAAGGCCGGCGTCCACGCCGGATCGGTCGGGGAATCCTATTGTCGGCGGCGATCGCGGCGGCCGGTGCCTTGATCGTCGTTCCCGCTCAAGCCCAGCCGACGCTGCCCGGTGTCGGATCGTTCGGTATCACCGATCCGGTGCCGCCGCAGGCCGATTTCGCGCCGCCGTCGATCAATATCGCCGACGGCGAGACCGTCGGTGTCGCGCAGCCGATCGTCATCAACTTCAAGGACCCGATCGCCGACCGGGCCGCGGCCGAGAAGGCCATCAGGATCACCTCCTCCAAGCCCGCGCCGGGCGAGTTCTACTGGCGCAGCAATCAGCAGGTGCGCTGGAAGCCCCTCGGGTTCTGGCCGGACAACACCGATGTGCGGGTGGAGGCGGGCGGCACGGCCAGCTCCTTCCGTATCGGTGACGCGCTGGTCAGCACCGCCGACGACAGCACCCACACCATCACCGTCACGCGTAACGGCGAGGTGGTGATGGAAATGCCGACCTCGATGGGCAAGCCCAAGCACGAGACCCCGAACGGCACCTACTACGTCGGCGAACAGCTGCCGAAGATGGTGATGGATTCGTCCACCTACGGCGTCCCGGTCACCGATCCCGAGGGCTACAAACTCGATGTCGAGTACGCCACCAGGATCTCGAGCAGTGGCATCTTCGTGCACGCCGCCCCGTGGTCGGTCGCGCAGCAGGGTGTGTCGAACGCCAGCCACGGCTGCCTGAACGTCAGCACCGAGAACGCGCGCTGGTTCATGGAGAACACGCACAAGGGCGATCCGGTGATCGTCGTCAACACCTCCGGCGGCACCCTCAGCACCGCGGACAATATGGGCGACTGGAACTGACGGTCCCCACCCGTTCCACCGAAACCCGCGGCCGACGTGATCGGCCGCGGGTTTCGCGTTCTCCGGACCTACGACTCGTCCGGGCCGGGCGATCGCGGTAGTCGGCCCGCGGCGCGCAGACCCGAGATGGTGTCGGCGATGACCTCTCCCGGACCGCGATAGCGCAGGCCCAGGTCACGTTCGCTCGCGCTGTCGTCAGATTCCGGCATCCGGGTGTAGTACTGCATCGCGGCTTCGGTGAGCGGGCTGGAGAAGGGGATCAGGCGAGCGAGCGCGTCGGAGGTGCGGCCGAGCAGCCGAAGGGCGGCGTCCGGCACCGGGACGGCGCGCGTGGTCCGGCCGGTGACCTCGGAGAAGAGCGCGGCGAGTTCGGTCACGCCGACGCGATGGCCACCGCACAGGTAGCGGCGCGGACCCAGACCCGGCACCAGGGCCGCCGCGTGCAGCGCGGCGACGTCACGGACGTCGACGATGGTCCATCCCGCGTGCCTGCCCGGGAGCAGCCGCAGCCGGACGGCGACCTCGACACCGTCGGCGCCCTCGCCGAACCGAGTACCGGCGGGTGGGCCGAGCACCATGCCGGGATAGCTGACGACCACCGGCGCGCCCGCGTCCTGCAATCCCCGCGCGTACAGCTCCACCTGGGCCTTCGAACGCCCGTAGGCATCGGAACCGCCGACGACCGGCAGCTCGGCCGACACCGTCGTGGCACCCGGCTGGAACAGGACGGTGAAACTCGAGACGTGCACGATCGGGTCGAGACCGAGTTCGGCCGCGATCCCGAGCACATGTGTCGCGCCGACCGTGTTCGTGGTGAGCATCTCGCGCGCGCGTCGGCGGTCGGTCGCCACGACGGCCGCGCAGTGCACGACCGCGTCGCATCCGAGCAGGGCCCGGCGCACCGAATCGGCGTCGGTGATATCGCCGACCACGCGGTCGGCGATATCGACGCCGAGTGCGGCGGGTGCGGTGAGCCGCGACGGATCCCTGACCAGGAACCGCACCCGATGCCCGGCGTCGGCGACGGCCTTCGCCGTCCACGCGCCGAGGAAACCCGTTCCGCCCGTCACCAGCACACGCACGTGCCGATGGTAGGTGCTCACGGTTCGGGTTCCCGCCGGAACTACCGAACTACCAGATCTTCACGCGCTGCTCGGGCTCCAGGTACAGCGTGTCACCCGGACGCACCTCGAAGGCCTCGTGGAAGCTGTCGATATTGCGGACCACCGCGTTGCACCGGAATTCCGGCGGCGAATGCGGATCGACGGCGAGCCGCCGGATGGCCTCTTCGCTACGCGCCTTGGTGCGCCAGACCTGAGCCCAGCCGTAGAACACCCGCTGCAATCCGGTGAGTCCGTCGATCGCGGGTGCTTCGGTTCCGTTCAGCGAGATCCGGTACGCCTCGAGGGCGATGGAGAGTCCACCGAGATCGCCGATGTTCTCGCCGATGGTGAATTCGCCGTTGACGGTGTGCTCGTCGGGCAGTTCCTTGGGCGAGAGCACGTCGTACTGTTCGATCAAAGCCTTGGTGCGCTTGCCGAATTCGGCGCGATCGTCGTCGGTCCACCAGTCGACCATGTTGCCGTCGCCGTCGTATTTGGCGCCCTGGTCGTCGAATCCGTGACCGATCTCGTGGCCGATGACAGCGCCGATACCGCCGTAGTTGGCCGCGTCGTCGGCGTTCATGTCGAAGAACGGCGGTTGCAGGATAGCGGCGGGGAAGACGATCTCGTTCATGCCGGGGTTGTAATAGGCGTTGACCGTCTGCGGGGTCATGAACCATTCGTCACGGTCGACCGGCCCGCCCAGTTTGTTCAGGTCACGGTCGTGTTCGGCGATATATCCGCTGCGGTAGTTGCCGACGAGATCGGCCGGGTCGACGGTGACGGCCGAGTAGTCGCGCCAGCGATCGGGGTAGCCGATCTTGGGGGTGAACTTCTCGAGTTTGGCCAGCGCGGCCTTGCGGGTGTCGGGGCCCATCCATTCCAGATCGGCGATATTGCGCCGGTACGCCTCCTGGAGATTGGCGACCAACTCGACCATCCGGGCCTTCGCCTCGGGCGGGAAATGCTGCGCCACATACAGTTTGCCGACGGATTCGCCGAGCAGATCCTGCACCAGCGAGACGCCGCGCTTCCACCGCTCGCGGTTCTCCTGCGCGCCGGTGAGGGTGCGACCGTAGAAGTCGAAATTCTCCTCGACCACCGCGTCGGTGAGATACGGTGCGCGCGAACGCAGTACGCGCCACGCGGCCCAGGCCTGCCAATCCGCCAGTGATTCCGACGACCAAGCCCGCACGAAGGCGCTCACGTAATCGGGCTGACGCACAACCAGTTCGGCGAAGAGATCGGGGCCCGAGTGGTCGACGCTCTCGGCCAGCGCCTCGGTCCAGGCGGTCCAGTCGAATTCGGGATGTTCGGCGGTCAGCGCGGCGAAAGTCATCAGGTTGTAACTGCGTTCGGCGTCGCGGCGGCGCACGACATCCCAGTGCCCTGCGGCCAACTTCTTCTCGAGTTCGAAGATCCGGTGCCCCACGGTATCCAGATCGGCGGGCAGCAGGGCCGCGATCCTCGGATCGGCCGCGGCCAGGGCGAACACGCGCCCGATATGCGCGATGTACTTGTCCCGGATCTCGGCGAATTCGTCCTGACGGTAGTAGGACTCGTCGGGCAGGCCGATGCCGGATTGGGTGGCGTGCAGCAGGTAGCGGTTGGAGTTCTTGTCGTCGGTGTCGACGTAGAAGCCGAGCGCACCGCCGATCCCGGTCCGTTGCAAACGGCCGAGCAGCGCCGCGAGACCACCGCGATCGACGACCTCGCGCACCGCGGCGAGTTCGGACGAGATCGGCCCGAAGCCCGCTGCCGCGACGGCCTCGGTATCCATGAAGCTGGAATACAGGTCACCGATCTTGCGCGCGTCGGTGCCGGGGGCGGCCCGCTCGGCGGCGGCGTTCTGGATGATTCGCTGCACGTCCAGTTCCGCCTGGTCGTAGAGCGTGCGGAAGGCTCCGTCGACGGCGCGGTCGGCGGGGATCGTGTAATCATCCAGCCATTTGCCGTTGACATGCGCGAACAGATCGTCCTGCACCCGGACTGCGTCGTCGAGGTAGGACAGATCGATACCGGAGGGACTGCTCAGCTCGGAAGTCACGTCAACCAGTATGCCCAGAACGCGGCTTCGCGCGGCAGTGCCGAGTTCGGTGGTGTGCCCCGGCCGCGGTCGCGGCCGGGGGAGACGGACAGGTCAGGCGGGGAGAACGACGCGGTCGAATTCCCCGTCACGGACGCCCGCGATGAAGGCGTTCCATTCCTCGGGTGTGTAGGTGAGGGTGATTTCTCCGTGACGCAACGACGTGGCGCCGTCCGACGTGGTCAGGGCGGTCAGCGCGGTCGGCCCTTCGGCCGAGCCACCGCTCGCGAGCACGGTGAGGAACGAGGTCCATTCGGTCGCGGTCACGGTGATGATCGGCTCGTCGCATAGGAGTGCGGCCGGGTCTCTGCGGTACTTACTGTCACGGACCGACACCACGTCACCGACGAATCGAACCTCGACACATTGGTTGCCGTTGTTAGACCTGCTCGACGTGAACCAGTCGGAAATACAAACCGACCGGAACGTAGCGGTGGTTGCCATGCGGCAGATTTTACACTCGAGAGTACGACCTGATGACCGCCAGTGAATCCGCACGACTCAACGACTGTTCACGCGCGCGAACATAGGCGAATGCCAGGTCACGCACCAGATCCGGATCATCGACCGCGCCGCCGAACACCGCGCTCTCCGCCCACCCGAAGGTCGGCAGCTGTTCTCCGGCAAAGTCGAGCAAATGAAAACTCGAACCGCCGAGAATCGCGCCCGCGGTGGCGGCGAAGGGGATGACCCTGATCTCGATACTGTCGGAGTCCTCGCTGAGCGCGACCAGGTGTTCGAGCTGGGCCCGCAACACCTTGGGACCGCCGGTCTGCTGAAGCAGGGTGCCCTCGCCGACGACCGCCGTCAGCTCGACCCGCTCCGGACCGCGTAGTCGCGCCTGCCTGCGCATTCTGATCGTCACCAGCTGTTCCACCTGCACCGGCCGGATCATGACGTCGGCGCTGATGAGCGCGCGCGCGTAATCCTCGGTCTGTAGCAGGCCCGGCACGATGAGACTGTCGTAGCTGCGGATGCTCTGCGCCCCGTACTCCATGCCGTAGAGCCGCTGGAGTTCGGGACCGATCAGCGCCGATGACTTCGCCCACCACCCGCGTTGTTTGCTGGAGGCCAGTAAAGCCAGCAATTCCTCGCGTTCCTCGGCGTCGACTTCGAGTATTTCGAGCACCGGACCGATCGTGTTGGTGGTGAGGACGCGACGGCCCTTCTCCACGTGGGACCAGTTGGCCGCGGTGAATCCGATCTGCTTCGCGAAGGTCGCCGAGTCGAATCCGCGCTGTTCTCGCAGCTCACGTAGCCGCAGTACCAACTCCCAGCGCGCGACGGTAGGCGAGACGGGTGCCATGACCAGTGATGCTACGCGCTGTCGATTCGCCCGCGTGTGACTATTGTCAATCCAGTTGCACACAGCTACTGTCTGGAGTTAGCGGCCGATTCACCCGTCACGTTCGATTCGAGACGAGGTTTGCCAATGATCGAGAGCAGTGATCGTCTTTCCCGCACGGTCACGCCTGTCCGACCGTCGCGTGCGGCGGTCGAGGAATACACCACGATCCAGGACGCGTTCGCGCGCTGTCGCCTATATCGCAAGGAGCATCGGCTCTACGGCGTGGTCGACGCGTCGCTCGGTCGCATCATGCTGGAGGTGGGCGCGGTCGGCGCGGTCGTCATGCCCGCCTCGCTCGGTGCGCACGTCCGCGACTCGATGGCCTCCGGCGGCGATCCGGTCGGCCCGATCATCTCGCACCCGCGTTCGGACCGGTGGACCTTCCTCACCGGCCCGACCGACAACTCCTACCTGGACATGGCCCTGTTCTCGGACCTGTTCCGGGTCTGCGCCTCGGTCGCGCACCCGGGCAGCACGATCGTGCTGCCCTCACCGGCCGACGAACGCGGGGGATATCGGTGCTGGATCTCCGCGCCGCAGTACGACTATCGGCCCGGGCTCGCCGAAGTGGTATCCGCGACCCGGGCCTGCGGGGCTCGCGCTTCTAGGGTGTCGGCTGCGGAGTGAGCGTGATGCTGAACCTGTCCTCGACGTCCTGCTGCCACTCGCGCTCGCAGTCGTCGATCTTGGACTGATCGTTGCCCGCGTTGTTGACGCAGTCGAGGAAGTCCTTGCCGCCGGAATCGACGAACAGACTCCAGCCGACGATCGTGATGACCGTCGACGCGATGAGCGCGAGAATGCCGAGTACCAGGCCCGCCACCGCGAAACCGGTGCCGCCACCGGTACCTCGGCGCACCTTGACCAGGGCGATGATGCCGAAGATCACCGCGAAGACTCCGAAGAGGAATCCGCCGACCACGACGAGTAGACCGATGATCGCGAGAATGCCGAGGACGAGGGCGGTCACCGCCATCCCCTTGCCCTTCGGGGGTTCCTGCCAGTACTGACCGCCCGGCGGCGGATACTGGCCGGGCGGGGGCGGGGGATATTGACC